>CAZRLI010000026.1:0-11825 GCA_964600535.1 uncultured Steroidobacteraceae bacterium
GAAGTCTCATCAATCACTCAGCCCTCGCGCTTGGCCACGCCTGCGCAGAGGTTCCCTAACGGGCGGGTTCCGTGTAGCGGTAGAAGACGCGGCCGAGCAGGCGTTCGTTCCAGGCGGCCTGCTCCTCGCGTGCGGCGACATCGGGCTCATGCGCATCGACCGCGCCGGCGGGCAGCGTGCCGCGCTCGACGGCGAGCGACTCGAGCGACTTGACGCGCTGGCGCAGCACCGCGACTTCGGCGGTCAGTGCGGTGAGGGCCGCGAGCAGGCGATTCAAGTCCTCGCCGCCCGGGCTGAAGACCACACGCTCGCCGTGCGCCACGCGGGGAATCCTCGCCTGTGTCATGGTGCGTCTCCCGCCGCTTTGCGGGCGAGCACCGCGAAGAAGCCGAACCGGCCGCTGTTCCATCCGGGATTCGGATCGGTCGTCGAGGGCGCGACATATGCCTGCATCGGCGCCACGCCGAATTCGAGGCCCGCGCGCGCAAAGCCCGCCTTGCCGAGTTCCGCGGCCCAGTCGAGCTCGTGCATCTGCATCCAGAAGTGCTCGTTGTTGTAATACGCATCGCCATCGAAGACGACCTGCTGGAACACATCGGGAATGCGGCCGGCATCCGGCAGGTCGACGATGAGCAGCAGGCCGCCCGGCGCGAGCACGCGGTGCGCCTCGGCGAGGATCGCGGGCACGGCCCCGGCCGAGGTCTCGTGGAACATGATGTGCGAGGTCACGAGATCGAAGTGGTCCGACGGATAGCCGGTTGCGGCCGCGTCGGCCTGGCGCAGGTGCAGGGCAATGCCGAGCCGCTCGGCTCGCAGGTGGGCGAAGCGCAGCAGCGGCGCGCCGATGTCGACGCCGTGCAGTTGCGCCGCGGGGAAGGCTTCCGCGTAGGGCAGCAGCGGGCTCGCGGTGCCGCAGCCCAGGTCGAGCATGCGGCGCGGGGTGCATCCTGGTGCGCGCGCGCGCAGGTAGGCGAGGCTGCTGCGCCCGGCTGCTTCGTTGCGCGGGCCGCCGCCCGGTGCGTAGAGGAAGCTGCCGCGCTCGTACAGCGCGCCATTGGAGAGGTCATGCTCGGTCCAGTCGGTGTGATAGCCCCCCGGCATGCAATGGGTATCCATCGCGCGCAGGTAGGCAGGAATTTCCAGCGATGGGTCGAGCCTCAGTGTGCCCTGCGGCGTGCGCAACGAGAGGAAGGCATCGCGCAGCGCAGCCGATTCGCGTTCCACGCTGTCGGCGGAGGAGTTCCAGATGTGCTCCTGGCTGATCCGGTGCAAATCGGAGAAGAACTGGTATTCCGGTTCGTGCAACAGGGCCTCGCGTGCACTGCGTCGATCGGGCGCCGTGGCAGGCTGGCGGGCCGCCATGGCGGGCGCCACGCGCCGCACCCAGGCCTCGCGGGCCGCGCCTCGGGCGGCGCCGAAGACAAACTGCCTCAAGTGCTTCGCGAAGGCCTGCCGGGCGCGCTCGTCGAGGTCGGGTCGCAGCAGGTGGTCGGTACTGGTCTGTTCAGCGGTGTCGTACATGGCACCGATGCTAGGGCAGCCCGTGCCGCCTCGACAACGTCGCGCTACGGGGGGTCTGCACCGTGGACCGGGCCCGGCGAGGCGCCATGCGGGCGGGTGCACTTGCCGCCCCGCGGCCCGGACGGTATATAAGGCCCGACCACCCCCCGCAGGACGCCCATGACGAACTTCAGCCGCCGCTCCTTCCTGGGCGCTGCCCTTGCACTGCCGTCCCTTGCGACCCCGGTTGCCTCCTGGGCCCGGGTCGTCGAACGGCGCCAGGTTTCCTTCGTGCACACGCATACCGGCGAGCAGCTGGCCGCCACCTACTTTCGTGCCGGTGCATACGATCCGGGCTGCCTGCGGCAGGTGAACCACCTGCTGCGGGACTTCCGCAGCGGGGACGTCGCCAGCATGGACACCGGGCTGCTCGACATCCTCTACGACCTGCAGGTGCTCGCGGATCGCGACAGTACCTTCGAGGTCATTTCGGGCTATCGCTCGCCAGCCACCAACGCGGCGCTGCGCGCGCAGTCGGGAGGCGTGGCGCGACAGAGCCTGCACATGCAGGCGAAGGCCCTCGACATCCGCCTCACGGGATTCCCCACGAAGAAGTTGCGCGACCATGCCTTGTCGCTGCGGCGGGGCGGGGTCGGTTACTACGCGTCCTCCGACTTTATCCACGTCGACACCGGGCGCGTGCGTTCCTGGTAGCGGCTCGCTATCCCGCCGCGAGCAGGGCGGCCAGCTTCGCGTCGTGCCCGTAGACATCGTCGAAGAACGCAACCTCCCCGGATTCGCCCGCGATCGCCGTGCCGTAGAGGATGAACACGCGTATCGGCCGCGACAGGTTCACCCGCAGCGTCGTCGCGCCCTGCATTGCCGCTGCGATCTTCTGCCGCGACCAGTCGCCCGGCTCGTCCCTGAGCACGTATTCCGCGAGGCCCACCGGGTCGCTCACCCGGATGCAGCCATGGCTGAATGCCCGGCGTGACTCACGGAACAATCCTTGCGCCGGCGTCGAATGCAGGTACACGTTGTACGCATTCGGCAGCATGAATTTCACGAGACCGAGCGAGTTGTCCGGCCCCGGCCGCTGGCGGATGCGCAGCTGGCCCGCGGCCAGGGCGGCGAGGTTCTCGGGCGTGGGCGGCACCGGCTTCGCATCGTCCCCGCCCCCGCGCACGATCTCGAGCTGCTTGCGATCGAGGTAGGCGGGGTCCCGGCGGATCTCGGGCAGCAGTTCGCGGGTCGCTATGCTGTAGGGCACGTCCCAGTACGGCCGAAAGACGAGGTAACGCATTTCCTCGGTGAACACCGGGGTGCGGGTACTGGGATAGGCACGCCCGACGATGACATCCATGCGCTCCATGTCGCGTTCACGATCCTCGTTCGTGCGGAAGGCGAACAGCCGGTACTGCGGGATATTCACGAAGATCGGTGGCGATTCGAGCCGCGGCAGCCAGCGCCAGCGTTCCAGCGTGAGCTCGATCTGCTTCACCCGGGTGAGCAGCGGCGTGCTGAGATGGCGAAAGGTCTCGCGTCCGAGCGTCCCATCGGCTTGCAGGCCATGCAGCGCCTGGTACCGCCTGAGCGCTTCGCTGGCGTCGCGATCGAGCACCAGGTCCGCGGCGGGGGCCACCCGGTCGGCGGGCAGGTCGCCGAGCGCGACGAGCAGGCGCCTGAGCGCCGCGGCTCCCGCGTAGCGCTCGCCCACCTTGATCGAGCGAACGCCGGGCGCCGGCAGGTCGGTCAGTCCCGGTTCGAGCGCGAGATCGCGGAATTTCGCCAGCGCCCGCTTGAGCAGTCGATAGTGCTCGAAGGGTGGCTCGATCGAGGCGACGATGGCCTGCGGATCGACCGAGCCGGCCAGCTGCTCGATCAGTTGCAGGCGATCGATGCGGTCGGCACTGACGGCGATGTCGAAGCCGACGGCCTTCGGATCGATGCGCCCCGAGTGCACGTGGGTGATGAAGCGCAGTACCGCGGCCGAAATCGCCAGGTCAACCTGGGCCCAGCGCTCCGGGGTCGCAGCGGGCGTCGCAGCGAGATCGGCCAGGTTGTAGAGGATCTGGTTGCCCTGGTAGTCGGCCGCCTCGAGCCCGTAGCTTGCTGCGCGGCGCAGCATCTCGAGGGCGGCGAGGGCTGCACGGGTCGGGGTGCCATGGGTCGACCAGAGGGCCTGCCAGTCCCTGCGCTCGTAGAGTGCAAGCAGCGTCGCGCGGTCCTTCGTCAGGTCCAGGTCCGCGACGAAGGGGTGGACGCCCTCTGCCAGCACCTGCTCCACCGTGCTGCGCAGGGCATCGGGTGACTCCTCGGCCCGCGCGGCGCAGGCCACCGCCAGCAGGATCAACGTCGCCTGGATGCCAGTCCGCATGTTCTTGGGTCCATCGGGCAATTCCCCTCGTGGGGGCCCGGATTCTAGCCCGCATGGAACTTCGCCTGCTGTCGTGCTGTACTTCCCGGCATGCCGGACCCAAACCCTTGACAGGCCAGTCACCCATGACCCTGCTACCGAATACGCCCCTCGCGCGGCTCAACCGCGAGCAGCTGCCCGCGCACATGCAGCGCGCCTGGGACCAGGCCCTCGCGCTGCATGGCGACACGACCTTCATCGAGGTGTTCGGCCAGGCACCGCATGCCTACGACTGGTACCTGCAGGAGTTCTACCGCAAGTTCTTCTATTCGGAACGCATCGAGCGCAACGTGGTCGAGCTCGTGCGACTGCGGCTTGCGAATATCCACGGCTGCGCCTTCTGCAACCGCTCCGACACGCTCTCGGCGCTCGCGGGCGGGGTGCCCCAGGCGCAGATCGATGCACTCGCGGACTACGAGCACGGTCCGTTCAGCGAACGGGAGAAGGGTGCGCTCGCGCTGGCCGACGTGATGGCGCTGACGAATACGCGCGGACGCATCACGCCGGAGTTGCACGCGCGGCTCGCCGGACATTTCACCGATGGCGAGCTCGTCGAACTCGGCGTCATGATGGCGATGCTGTGCGGCATGGCGAAGATGATCTTCGCCTTCGACCTGGTCGAGAAAATGCCGTCATGCCCGCTGTGAACGCGAGGGTATGGGTCCTTGCATGGCTTTTCACGGCCCCGGCCGCCCATGCGGCACCAGCCGTCAGCGGGCCCGGCAAGGCCACGGCGGGCGGCGAGATCACGGTGACCGCGACCGGCAGCGCAAGTCCGCGCGACTTCCTGTCGATCGTGCCCCGGGGCAGCAAGGAAGGCTCGTACGGGAATTACCAGTACGTCGAGAATGGCGTGCCGAAGAAGCTGCAGGTGCCGACGGAGCCGGGGGACTACGAGATACGCCTGCTCGCCGCAGACAGTCCCTACCCGACGCTGGCCTCGCGGGCCCTCCGCGTGGAGAGCGCATCGGCCACGCTCGATGGGCCACCGACGGTCGCTGCCGGCGCGAAGTTCGTCGTCAAGTGGACCGGGCCGAACAATGAGCGCGACTACATCGCGATCGGCGACGCGCAACGCCCCTACATCGGATATGCCTATGCGAAGGCCGGGAACCCGGCGCAGCTCACTGCGCCGGACACGGCCGGTGATTACGAGTTGCGCTACTTCCTGGGCAATGGCGACAAGGTGATCGCGGCGAGGAAGCTCACGGTCGGCAGCGTCGCGGCATCTGTCAACGCACCGGCGAAGGTCGCGGCGGGCGCGAAGTTCAAGGTGACGTGGAAGGGGCCGGGCAATCCGCTTGATTTCGTCACGATCGTGAAAGCCGGCGCGGCCGAGCGCCAGTACGGCCCGTACGCGTACGCCAGCAAGGGCACAACGCTCGAGCTGACTGCGCCTGACCAGCCCGGCAGCTACGAAGTGCGCTATCTCACCGGCCAGACCTACGCGACGCTTGGCAGCGCCACCGTTACCGTTGCCGCGAATTCCGCGAGCCTCCAGGCGCCGGCATCGGCCGTGGCCGGCAGCGTATTTGCCGTCAGCTGGAAGGGCCCGGACAACCCACTCGACTACATCACGATCGTCGCGCCCGGCGCCGCCGAGGGGAGCTGGGGGGGCTACGAGTACACCGCGAAGGGCAATCCGGCAAGACTCCTCGCGCCGCTCGTCGCCGGCCGCCATGAGCTGCGCTATTCGACCGGGCAATCTCATGCGACCCTGGCGCGCGCTGCCATCGAGATCACGCCCGCGAAAGTCGCCGCGGGACGCATTGCCGTGAGTGCCCCTGTCGTGTTCGGCAACGTGCAGATCATCCTCGATGCCTCGGGCAGCATGCTCCAGCGGATCGGCTCGCAGCGGCGCATCGATCTTGCGAAGCAGACCCTGGCCAGGCTCACCTCGACGATCATTCCGGCGAACACGCCGTTTGCGCTGCGCGTGCTGGGGCGCGAAGTCGATTCGTGCCAGACCGACCTCGACATCCCGCTCGCGCCCCTGGATGCGGGCGCGGTCGCCGGCAGGATCGCCCGGCTCGATTCGAAGAACAACGCGCGCACGCCGCTCGGGGCCTCGCTCGACAAGGTCCCGGATGACTTGCGTGCCGCCCGGGGAGAGCGGCTGCTCATCCTGCTCACCGACGGCGACGAAACCTGCGGCGGCGACCCGGGCGCGGCGATGGCGAAACTCACCAGGGCCGGCATCCGCGTGAACATCGTCGGGTTCGCCATCGACGATCCGAAGCTCGCGGGCACCCTGCGCCACTGGTCCGACGCCGCCGGCGGCCACTATTTCGAGGCCAGGGATGCGGCCAGCCTCGATCGTGCCATGGTGCAGGCGACCAGGCCGGGATTCTCGGTCCTGGCGGCGCAAGGCCAGGTGGTCGCGGAGGGCATCGCCGGTGGCGAGCCGGTTTCGGTGCTGGCGGGCGCGTACAACGTGCGACTCAGTGGCAGCGCCGGCCGCTTGCTGCCGGTGACCGTGAAGCCGCAGGAAACGGCCAACGTGGTATTCGACTAGCGGCGATGACTGCCCACCCGGGCCCTACGCTGGCGAACGGCTTCGACGGCGCGACGCTGTCGCCTTGATCCGCCGCATCGAGCGGTGAACCTGCAGGAACAACGCGTGCCTCCGATCATTGCCATCCGCGGCCTGGCCAAGACCTACGCTTCCGGTTTCCAGGCGCTGCAGGGTGTCGACCTCGACATCGAACGCGGCGAGATCTTTGCCCTGCTGGGACCCAACGGCGCCGGCAAGACCACGCTGATCAACATCGTCTGCGGCATCGTCAACGCCAGTGCCGGCACGGCGCTGGCTGACGGCCACGACATCGTCCGGGACTATCGCGCCGCGCGCGCCAAGATCGGCCTCGTGCCGCAGGAGCTGCATACCGAGGCGTTCGAGAGCGTATGGGCGGCGGTGCGGTTCTCGCGCGGACTGTTCGGGCGCAAGCCCGACCCGGCGCACCTGGAGAAGGTGTTGCGCGACCTGTCGCTGTGGGACAGGAGGGACAGCAAGATCGCCGCGCTGTCGGGTGGCATGAAGCGGCGGGTGCTGATCGCCAAGGCGCTGGCGCACGAGCCATCGATCCTGTTCCTCGACGAACCGACCGCCGGCGTCGACGTCGAACTGCGCCACGACATGTGGAGCATGGTGCGGGGACTGCGCGCACGGGGAACGACGGTCATCCTGACCACGCACTACATCGAGGAAGCCGAGGAAATGGCCGATCGCATCGGTGTGATCAACCGGGGCGAGCTGATCGTCGTGGAAGACAAGCGCACGCTGATGCGCAGGCTCGGCAAGAAACAACTGGCCCTGACATTGCAGCGGCCGCTGGCGCAGGTCCCGACGGCATTGGCCGACCTGCCGCTGGAGCTGGCGCAGAACGGCGCCGCGCTGGTCTACACGTTCGACGCGCAGGCCGAGGAAACCGGCATCACCGCATTGCTGCGCAGGCTGGGTGAGCAGGGCATCGACTTCAAGGACCTGCATTCCAGCGAAAGCTCGCTGGAGGACATCTTCGTCAGCCTGGTGCGGGAGGCGCGCGCATGAGCCTCGCGGCGCTCAACGGGCCGGCGATCCGGGCCATCTACCGTTTCGAGATGGCGCGCACCTTCCGCACCATCACCCAGTCCATCGCCTCGCCGGTGCTGTCGACCTCGCTGTACTTCGTCGTGTTCGGCGCGGCCATCGGCGCACGCATGGGCGACGTCGAAGGCGTCAGCTACGGCGCCTTCATCGTGCCCGGCCTGATCATGCTGTCGCTGCTGAACGAAAGCATCTCCAACGCCTCGTTCGGCATCTACATGCCGAAGTGGTCGGGCACGATCTTCGAGCTGTTGTCGGCGCCGGTGTCGTTCGTCGAGGTCGTGATCGGCTACGTCGGCGCGGCGGCGACCAAGTCGCTGATGCTGGGCTTGCTGATCCTGGTGACCGCGCGGCTGTTCGTCCCGTACCATGTCGAGCATCCGCTGTGGATGGTCGCCTTCCTGCTTCTGACCTGCGTCGGCTTCAGCCTCTTCGGCTTCATCATTGGCCTGTGGGCAGACGACTTCCAGAAGCTGCAGGTGATCCCGCTGATGATCGTGACCCCGCTGACCTTCCTCGGCGGCGCGTTCTACTCGATCAGCATGCTGCCGCCGCTGTGGCAGAAGATCGCCTTGTTCAACCCGGTCGTATACCTGATCAGCGGATACCGCTGGAGCTTCTACGGCGTCGCTGACGTCGATGTCGGCGTCAGCATCGCCGCGATCCTCGGCTTCCTCGCCGCCTGCGTGCTGGTGGTCTGGTGGATATTCCGCACCGGTTACAGGATCAGGAGCTGATACCGGCCCCGGCCACCGTCGCCGCGACGATGCCTGCGCCGAACGGGACTGTGCGCGGGTCGACGGCCCTGGCGTCTGGCAGGCAGCGGGACTCAAGTCCCGGCCGGGCGGGCCGACAACCGCGGGAGAAGATCGACCCGAAAGCCGGCCCCATGAGCAAGACGACCCCCCATGCACTGCCGCGGCGCGCGCTCATCATCGACGGCGATGCCAGGGCGCGCGAGGGCACGGCCACGATGCTCAGGCAGCAGGGCTTCACGGTCGCGACCGCCGGCGACGGGGCAGAGGCGCTGACCGTCTTCGCGCGCGACTGGTATCCGCTGGTCATCGCCAGCCAGGACATCTCGACGCTCGACGGGCTCCATGTCGCATCGCGGCTGCGCGTCATCTCGCTGGCGCCCGTCTACATCATCATGCTGACGGGCAACACCGATGTCCGCGACCACGAGCTCGGGTACTGCTCCGGAGTCGACCAGTACCTCCTGCTGCAGAACTATCCCGGCGAGCTCATCGGCAAGGCCGAGGCGGGCATGGTGGCGCTGCGCCGGCGCCGCTCGTCGCCCACCGGTGCATCCGATGAACCGGCGACAGTCGATCTCGAAAACGGCGCACACACCGCACGGCACCTGGTCGGGCGGCTGCATGCGGAGATCGCGCACGCAATCCGGACCGGCGAGCTGTTGCAGCTGCTCAGCATCGGGGTGGACACCGACGACAACCTCGCATTCACGCGCTGCAACGTCGGTCCGCCGGTATCGACGGCCTTGCTCGGCGCCGTGCACGGTGCCATCCGCCCGCGGCGCGACTGGGTGACGAGGCTGCCGGCGCCGGCGCATGCCTGTCGCCTCGCCGTGGTCATGCCCGAAAGCTCGCCGGCCGACGCCGCCAGGGTCGAGCAGGGTGTCCGCAACACCTTCGTGCACTGGGACGTGGATTGCGGCGCCAGCGACCTGCGCCTGAGCTGCGGGACGGCCAGGATCTCGAAGGGCGACCCCGCCCGCACGGCGCTCGAGCTCCTCAGCCAGGCGGAGCGCGAGCGCCGCAGCAAGTTCCCCCAGGCAGCCGACGCCCTGTCGCGTGCCGTCTGACGCGCGTTCCCCGGGGCGCTCGCGCCAATCGATCGCGCCGGCCCGCGGGCGTGAATCCGCCACGCTCAGGCAAGGACGCATGCCACCGGCCGCCGCAACGAGCGCGGCATGGCCGGGCCCCGGCCGATTCGAACCAGCAGATCGGGCCGCTTCGTGCCGATGCCGAGGAAGCCCGCAAACTGCTGGCGCAGCGCAGGCACTTCGACCGGCTGGTTGATGAAAGCCGAGCACAGGCCCAGGGCAGTGGCCTGCAGTGCCAGCCGCTGGTAGCAGCGACCGGCCTCGACCCAGTGTGGCCTGTCGTCACGCTCGGAGCAGAGCGCCACGATGATGGAAGAACTGCGGATGTGCGCGACGTCCTTCCGGTTCTGTCGCCTGGAAGAAAAGCCAACCTGCATGAACAGCCGCCCCAGCCATTGGGGCACGTCCGGGCTTCCCATCACGGGCCCATAGAGGCCGTCGCCGGTTCGCATGGCCGACCGCGCATTGAACCGCACCCACGACCGCAGCTCCGCGTTCCAGGCGGGGTCGGCGAATTGTGCCCGGTTGCCCGCTGCAACGTATTCCGCGACCTGTTCCTTCTGCGGCCTCCCTGCGAGGAATAGCAGGGAGACTCCATCGCCTCGGCCCGCCTCCTCCAGCAGGCGCAGCTGGGCCGCAGGGATGGCAGCGCCGTCGAATGCGCAGCGGCTGCACTGCCGCCGGGGGATTGCCTCGAACAGGGCGGACCTGGCCGGCGTCGATTTCCCGAGGTCCACGGTGACACCTGACGTGGACAGGTCGTAGCGGCAGTGACCCTGCAGGCCCGCGGCCCGCGCCGCTTCCAGCAGGTTCCCGGCGGCGCATCCCAGGCTGGCATACAGGTGATGATCGTCCGGATCGACCGCCGGGCAGCGTCTCGAGAAATCCGGGAGTATCGCGATCCCCTGCGGGTCCAGCCTGAATTTCCAGGGTTGCGTATTGTGGCTTGACGCGGCGAGCGTCGCGTACCGCACCAGGATCGTGCGATCGCGCGCGGCGGCCTCGACGTCATGGTGTTTCCAGGTTTGCCCTACGGCGGCTGCGTAGTTCATGGCGGATCTCCCGTCGACCATGCCGCTCACCGGAAGCGGATGGCGCTCACCTCGGCAATGAAGAACGGAAAATAGGCCTCAGTCCCGAACATGTTCCCGGCCTCCACCCGGAACGGCAGGCGGTATCCGTCGACATCCCGGAAATCGGACAGGTAGCCGCCGAAGGGCTGCAGCCGGTAAACCTTGCCGGGATTGGCGTTGGTCCAACGCATGAACCGGACCTCGGCCGGCCGTCCATCCGCATCGATCGTGATGTCGACCGCCTGTTCCAGCCCGCCCTGTTGCACGATGACGCGCGCGCGGTCGGCATCGAGTCCTTCCCAGGTCACGCCGTCGCGCGGCAGCAGGGCAGCGGGGGACCAGAACGCCGCCTCGGCGACCTGGCGCCCGAAAGCCGAGCGCGCATGATCCGTGTCACCACCCGACCGCGCGACGGGCAGCAGGCCGAAGATGCGGAACCGGGTCCAGGAAATACCGTCCGATCCCGCGATGGGTATCCCCTGGCGGGTGCGCATCCGCCAGAGGAAGCCCGCGGGCGCAGCGAGGATCTGGCGCGCTTCCATCGCCCGGTAGGCCGGCTTCTCCAGGGTGCCGAGACTGAATCGGCCACCCATGTGGATTTCGACCACCGTGTGCAGCGGTGCTCCCGGCTTGATCATGAAATGGAAGTAACGCTGGGCCGCTCCGGGGAGGCCCGCGACCATCGCGGGCGAGTAGCGGACCGGCATCGCCGGTCGTAGCGCGCCCAGCCGTCGCCATTCGCTCCTGTCTGCCCAGGCATCCAGGGCGCGAAGTCCCGCGAAGCCCAGCAGCGCGCCCGCCACCACCAGGACGGCAAGCTTCGCACGGTGCTGCACAAGGGTTGGCGGCATCGTCGCCAACAGTACACCCGGCAGCCGGTGCAGCGGTGATCGGCTGCCCGGCGCGCCTTGCCTTACAATTGCCGCCAGTCAAGCGAAGGGCGGGGCATGGAGTTTGCGTCACCGGAGTTCTGGATCGCCGTCGGCCAGATCATCCTCATCGACATCCTGCTCGGCGGGGACAACGCCGTGGTCATTGCCCTCGCGTCGCGCCGCTTGCCGCAGGCACAGCGCAAGCAGGCCATCTTCTGGGGCGTGTTCGGCGCCGTCGGGCTGCGCGTCGCCATGATCTACTTCGCGCTGCAGCTGCTGCGCATCCCGCTGCTCAAGCTCGGCGGCGGGCTGCTGCTGCTGTGGATCGGCATCAAGCTGTTGCTGCCGCAGAAGGAAAGCGAGGGCCATCACATCGACGCGAGCGCGCACCTGCTCGGCGCGATCCGCACCATCGTGATCGCCGATGCCGTCATGAGCCTCGACAATGTCATCGCGATCGCTGCCGCGGCGAAGGACCACGTGGGCCTCGTGGTGTTCGGCCTCGTCGTGAGCGTGCCGATCATCGTCTGGG
>CAZRLI010000027.1:0-11578 GCA_964600535.1 uncultured Steroidobacteraceae bacterium
GGGCGGGCGCGCGGTGCGCACCGGCGTCACCGCGATCCTGCCGCGCGGCGCGGCCTCGGGACGCACGCCCGTCTTTGGCGGCTGGTTTGCGCTCAACGGCAACGGCGAGATGACCGGTACCACCTGGCTCGAGGAATCGGGCCAGCTCGAAGGACCCGTGATGATCACCAACACCCATAGCGTCGGGGTGGTGCGCGACGCCGTGGTTGCGTGGCGCGTGCGCCAGGGCGATGCGGATGCCAGCGGCTACTGGTGGTCGCTGCCGGTCGTCGCGGAAACCTGGGACGGCCACCTGAACGACATCAACGGCTTCCATGTGCACGCCGCGGACGCCATGCGGGCGCTCGATGGCGCGCGCGCCGGCCCGGTCGACGAGGGCAACGTGGGCGGCGGCACCGGCATGATCTGCCATGAGTTCAAGTGCGGCATCGGCAGCGCGTCGCGGCGTGTTTCGATCGGCGGGCGGGATTTCCTGCTCGGTGCGCTGGTGCAGGCGAACTATGGCCTGCGCGACAGCCTGCGCATCGCGGGCGTGCCGGTCGGCCACGAACTGCGCAATGACCGCGTGTACAGCGAACCGGCCGCCGCGCCGGGAGAGACCGGTTCGATCATCGTCGTGGTCGCGACCGATGCGCCGCTGTTGCCGCACCAGTTGAAGCGCATCGCGCGCCGCGCGCCGCTCGGCCTCGCGCGCATGGGCAGCACCGCGGGCAACGGTTCCGGCGATATCTTCATCGCGTTCTCGACGGCGAACGCGCCCGGCCTCGAGGGCCAGCCGCTTGCCGAGGCCAGTTTCGTCGCAAACGACGCGATCGATCCGCTCTTCGAGGCGACCGTGCAGGCCACGGAAGAGGCGATCGTCAATGCGATGGTCGCGGCGCGCGACATGCGCGGGCAGGATGGCCACTACGCGAAGGCATTGCCGCATGCGGACCTCATCCGGCTCCTGAAGAAATACGGCCGCTACGCGCCGCCTCGCGATAAGCCCTGAGCGCGCGCTGCAGGTACTCGAGTGTATCGCGACGCTCGGCGGCATCGTTGTAGTCGCTGCGCGCCTGCGCCGCCGCGAGCACCCGCTCGAGCCAGGCGGCGAAGTAGGCGGCGTCCCCGTGTGCGGGCGGCGTGCCCTGCGGCTGGTCGATCCAGATGGGGCTCGTCGTTGCGTAGGGATACAGATCGAGCACGCGCGGGTCCGCGCCGTCGTTCCAGGCCCGCAGCAGCAACCAGCCGCCGCGCGGGATTGTGAGGTCGCCTTCGGCGTCGTGATCGCGCCGCGCGCCACGCAGCTTGAAGGACCGGATCACACGGCCGTTCATCACGAGTTCGAGATGGTCGACCGGTACCGGCGAGCGCAGGGCGACGCGATAGCGCGTCGAGCCGGAGTCGGCAAGCGTCAGCGTGTCGCCCGGTGCAGCGGCCCCGAGTCGCAGACCCAGCAGGGGCCCATTGCTCGCGAAGCTGCGCCCGGCCTTCAGCGCGGCGCGCAGGGCGGACGGTTCGCGGGATCCGGCGGTTTCGAGGAACACGCGATTCAACCCGACCGGGCCGCGCAGCGAGGCGTAGTTCGCCATGGCATCCGTGCCGGCACCCGCTGGCAGGCGAAAGCCGAGGTTCAGCAGTCGATACCAGATTTCCGCGGTCGCCTTGTGGTCCGAGAAACCGACGATCTCGATGTAATCGACCTTGCCGGCGAGCGCATCGGCCGGCAGCTGATTCGACAGCGAGACTTCCTTCGCCGGATCGATGCGCCAGTCGAATGGATGCACGTAGCCGACGAGGCCGCCCTGCGCGTGGGCGAGGTCGGCGATGATGCCGTTGTGGGGCCAGGGGCTGGCCATCGCGGTGTGGGAATAGGCGGCAAAATCGGGCGCGATGAAGTGCTCCGCGAGGTGCAGCAAGCCGAGGTGCCCCCAGTAGCTCGTGTGGAATTCCTGCGCATGCAGGACCAGGGCGCGCGGCGTGCTCGCGGGGTCCGCAGCGGGGCGGAAGTACCCGCGATCAGGGATACGCTCTTCCTTGTTGACGGCAAGTGCGTGGACGACATCGAGGTCTTCGGCCTCCGCCTGGCGCGCCAGGCTGGCGGGTGTGTGGCGATAGTGGCCGCCATAGTTCATGTGCACGTGCAGGTCGGCGCTCGTGAAGCGGCCGAACTGTGCCGGCAGGCGGTTGGCGGCGAGCCGCGCACGCACCGTCGTCGCGCCCGCTGCCGGCACCTCGATCGTGCGCTCCCAGGGCAGCACGGCGAAGCCATGCTGCACTTCGATGCGGGTCGCACCGGGCGGCAGTTCGACGGTGCACGGCGGCGCACAGTGGAAATAGTGTGTCTCGGCCGCCTGCACCGCGCGATCGAAGCCGTCGTCCGCGTGCATCCAGGCGTCGTCCGGCGCGTAGGCGCGCCGATCGGCGGCGAGGATCGCAACCCGGGCGCTCACGCGGATACCGGCCGGGTCCACGATGTCGAGTGTCACCGGTACCCGCGGCGCCAGGTAGTGCTTCGCGGTCGCCGCGAGGGTGCGGTACGCGCCGCCCACCGCCTCGATCAGCACGAGCGAGGTGTTGCCGCCCTCGTTGCTGATCGCGGCGATGCGCCTGCCGTCGGGAGACCAGCGCGCGTTGCGCAGGTCGAAGTCACCCAGCGTCAGCGGCAGTGGTGGCGCACCGCCCGTCGTGGTGAGCCACAGCTGGTGCGCGGCGCGCCCGCGATAGCTGCTGTAGAGGATGCGCGGCCCCGTGGGCGCGCGCTCGGGCCGGGCTGCCCACGAGGTTTCCTCGGCGAGGAGCCGCCGGCGATTGCCGGGATTCGCCACCTCGACCGACCACAGGTCGCCGGTGCCGAGCGCGACCTCGGGGTTGCCGACGTAGTAGAGCGTCGTGCCGTCCGGCGACCATGAAGGATTGATCGCGTGATCGAACGGCGAGTAGTAGTAGCGCCCGATTTCGCTGCGCCGCTCGCCGAGCAGCGCGCGCACGTTGGCGAGCGGCTGCGCGGGCGGCCCGGGCGGCGCGAGGTCGGCGAGGAACAGGTTGAAGCGCCCGGTGCCCCGGGTCGAAACCCAGGCGAGCCGGCGCCCGTCGGGAGAAATGCGCGGCTCGACGTTGACCGCGCCGCCGGAAGTCAGCGGCACCTGGCGGCCGCTGTCGAGATCGAGGCGCCACAGCTCGATCGCCCGCCCGTCATAGCGGCTGAAAATGACGCTCGCGCCGTCGGGCGCGACGTCGGGCTGGTAGTCGTAGGCGCCCACGGCATGGGTCAGCTCGCGCGCCTCGCCGGCGTCGATCCGCTGCATCCAGAGCGAACCCGCCATGCTGAACACCACGCCGGCGCCGTCCGGCGTGAAGGCCACCGACGAGGGCCCGGTGGTGAGCTGCGGCAGGTACAGTTCGCGCCAGTAGTAGCTGTGCGGCAGCGCGACCTGCCCGAGCACCGGCTCGCGGCCCGCGGCCTGCGCCGCGCCGCCCGCGATCGCGCTCGCGAACACGAGCGCCGGCAACAGCGCCAGCGCCCGCAGCGGGCAGCGCGCAGGGCCCCGGATCAAGCGCGCGCGCCCCGCAGCGCTTCGTCGAGGCTCGTCCGCAGCAGCACGAGGGCCTCGTCGATCTCGGCGATGCTGACATTGAGCGGCGGCATGAAGCGCAGCGTGCTCGTGCCACAAGACAGGAGCAGCAGGCCGTTGTGGAAGGCGCGCGTGACCAGCGCATCGCAGAGCGCCTTGGCGGGCGTGCGCGCGGCGTCGGGTTCGATGAGCTCCATGCCGATCATCAGGCCCTTGCCGCGCACCTGGCCGATGCACGGATACTGCGTCGCGAGTTCGCGCAGCCGCCGCTGGAAATAGTCACCGTGCTGCGCGGCGAGCGCGGCATATTCGCGCTCGACGAGGTCGAGCGTGGCATTGGCCGCCGCGCAGGCGAGCGGATTGCCGCCATATGTATTGCCGTGGGCGCCGCGCTTCCATTCGCCCATGTAGCGCTGCTTGGCAACCACGGCGCCAATCGGCACGCCGGAGCCGAGGCCCTTCGCGAGCGTCATGATGTCGGGACTCACGCCCCAGTGCTCGCAGGCGAACAGCTTGCCGGTGCGCCCGACGCCGCACTGCACCTCATCGAACACCAGGAGGATGCCGTGCTGGTCGCAGAGCGCACGCAGGCCGGCGAGGAAGCCGTCGGGGGGCACGAGGTAGCCGCCTTCGCCCTGGATCGGCTCGACCACGATCGCCGCGACTTCGGCAGCCGGCACGCTGCGCTCGAACAGCATGCGCAGGTAATCGAGCACGGCTGCGCCCTGGTCCGCGCCCGCAAAGAGTGGGCGATAGGTATTGGGATAGGGCACGTGGGTGACGCCGGGCATCGTCGGCGCAAAGCCGAGTTGCTGCGTGTACCTGCTCGAGGTGAAGGCGAGCGAGCCCATGGTGCGGCCGTGGAACCCGCCGAGGAAGCCGATGAACCGGGGGCGGCGCGTCACATAGCGCGCAAGCTTGAGCGCGCCCTCGACGGCTTCCGTGCCCGACTGGCACAGGAACGCGAGCGAGGGCTCGCCCAGCGGTGCGAGGCGCGTGAGGCGCTCCGCCAGCGCCGTCATGCGCTCGTGCCAGAAGTCGCTCGAGATATGCACGAAGTCGTCGGCCGCGGCCTTGATCGCCGCGACCACCTGCGGGTGCGCGTGGCCCGTGGCACACACGGCAATTCCGGCCTCGAAGTCGAGGAACCGGTTGCCATCGACGTCCCAGACCTCGGTTCCGCGCCCGTGCGACATCACGAACGGATAGTCGCGCGGATAGGAAGGCGTGGTGACGGCGGCATCGCGCGCCATCAGCGCGCGCGCCCTGGGCCCGGGCAGTTCCGTCCTGATGTGGCGCATGATGGCGTCGCCTACCCCCTGGAAAGATCCGCACTGTGCGCCGTCCGGGTACGCGACTGCAATGCCCGCAGCGTCGCGAGTTCGTGCTCCCGCGGCGGCTCGATTTCCTGCACGGCTTTGCCGATGGCGAGCGGCCAGCCGACGCACGATCGCGCCTCGTCCACCGTGGCCCCGGGATAGAGCGCGTCGAGCGTGAGCTCCTCGCTCCGCGGGTCTGGCGCGAGCACGCCGAAATCGGTGATCACCGCGCGCGGCCCGCCGCCCCGGATGCCAAGCGCGGCGCGCATGCCGTGGCCCCCGAGGAAGCCCGCGCTCGTGCGGAAGTCGAGCTGTGCGACGAAACTGCGGGGCGTCGCCTTCAGCATCACGTAGGTGGCGCGCGCGTGCGCGGCGATCTCGGTCGCGCCGCCCGCGCCCGGCAGGCGGGTCGCAGGCTGGTCGTAGCGGCCGATCACCGTGCTGTTGAGGTTGCCATGGCGATCGATCTGCGCGGCGCCGAGGAAGCCGACATCGACGCGCCCGGCCTGCAGGTACCAGGCGAACACCTCGGGCAGCGGGATCACGCAGGCTGCGGTCTGCGCCAGCTCGCCGTCACCGATCGAGAGCGGCAGCACGTCGGGCCTGGTGCCGAGCGTGCCCGATTCGTAGATCAGCACCAGATCGGGCGCATGGGTGAGGCGCGCGAGGTTGCAGGCGGCACTCGGCAGGCCGATGCCGACGAAGCACACGCAGCCATTGCCGAGGAGTCGCGACGCGGCAACGATCATCATCTCGTCGCGCGTCCAGTCGTTCATGCCGCGTTCCCGGCGAGGACGTGCTCGCGCATCCAGGCGAGAAACCCCTCGCGATCGCGCGCAATGGCGTCCCAGCGCGTGTAGAAGGCGTTGTCGCGGGCATAGTAGCCGTGCGCGTATGCGGGCGAGGCGCCGCGCGGGCAGTGCACGACCGCGCTCACGACCCAATGCGGCAGCAGGATCGCATTCATCATCGGCGGGAACTGCTCGACGATCTCCTCGACCGTGACCACCAGCTTCGCCGCGGCGAACGCGGCCTCGCGCTGTGCGCCGACGATGCCGGCGAGCGCGACATTGCCGGCGCGATCGGCGCGCTGCGCATGCAGGATGGTGACGTCCGGATTGATCGCCGGCACCGTGGCGAGCCGCTCGCCGGTGTAGGGGCAGGCAACGCTCGCGATGCGCGGGTTGGCCGTCGCGAGGTCGCTGCCGATGTAGCCGCGCAGTACGCCGAACGGCAGGCGGGCCGCGCCGGCGCTGTAGGCGGCGGCCATGCCCGCGTGCGTATGTTCGTCGAGCTCGAGCGGTGCCGGCCATCCATGTTCGACGGCGTCACGCAGGCGATGCAGCGATCCCACGCCGGGATTGCCGCCCCAGGAAAACGTCAGCCGGCGTGCGCAGCCCATGCCGATCATCTGGTCGTAGATCAGATCGGGCGTCATGCGCACGAGGTGCAGGTCGCGCCGGCGCTGGCGAATGATCTCGTAGCCCGCGGCGAACGGGATCAGGTGGGTGAAGCCCTCGAGTGCCGCGCAGCAGCCGTCCGGCACGAACTGGCCGATGGCCTCGCCCAGCGTGAGGAACCTCGCGTGCTTCATTCGACCACGGTGCGCGACTGCTCGCGCAGGTACTGCGCGAGGTAGTAGAACGAGGCGATCGCCTTGCCGGTCGAGCCCGATCCCTTCCAGCCTGCGAAAGGCTGGTAGCCGGGCCACGCGCCCGTGGTCGCGCCCTGCGGACGGTTCGCATAGGTGACGCCGGCCTCGATGTGCTCGTGGAACCAGGGCACTTCATCGGCCGCGCCGTAGAAGCCGGCGGTGAGCCCCATGTCGCTGTCGTTGGCGAGCCGCATCGCCTCGTCGCGGTCTGCGCAGCGATGCAGCATGACGATCGGCAGGAACATCTCCTGGCGCCACAACGCGTGCGGCAGCGGCGCCTCGGCGAGTACCGGTTCCACGTAGTACCCGCGCGCCCGCGCCGCGTCCGTGAGGCGTGCGCCGCCGCGCCACAGCGTCGCGCCGCCCGCGCGCAGCGCCGCGACGTGGCCGGCGTAGTTCTCGCAGGCCGTGGCGTTCACGACCGGGCCGAGCCAGTTCTCGCGGCGCCGGGGATCGCCGATGCGGATCGCGTCGATCGCGTGCCCGAGGCCCTCGATGAGCGGGTCCGCCACGCCCCGGTCCACGTACAGGCGCGACAGGGCCGAACACTTCTGTCCGCCCATGCCGAAGGCGGAGCGCACGATGCCGGCGGCGGCGCGCCCGAGGTCGGCCTGGTCCGTGACGATGCACGGGTTCTTGCCACCCATCTCCGCGATGCACGGGCGGGGCCAGCGCCCCGAGGCCATGCGCGTGACGAGGCGCGTGCCGACGCCCGCGGAGCCGGTGAACGTCAGCCCGGCGACCGCCGGGTGCGCGGCGAGCGCCTCGCCGATCCCGGCGCCCGATCCGCACAGATAGTTGAAGACACCCGGTGGCAGCCCCGCGTCGCGCACGCAATCGGCGAGCAGCCGGCCGGCCCAGGGCGTGTCGCTGGCGCCCTTCAGCACCACGGTGTTGCCGGTGACGAGGGCCGCCGCGACGGGGCCGCCTGCGAGGGCCAGCGGGAAATTGAACGGCGCGATCACGACCCAGGGGCCATGCGGCCGCATGACGCTGCGGTTGTGCGAGGCATGACCCGGCAGCGGGTCATCCGGCAGCACATGCTCGTAGCCGGCCTGGCGCTCGTAGTCGTCCG
Organism: uncultured Steroidobacteraceae bacterium; assembly: GCA_964600535.1. Lineage (GTDB taxonomy): Bacteria > Pseudomonadota > Gammaproteobacteria > Steroidobacterales > Steroidobacteraceae > CADEFQ01. Next base: position 7,603 of record CAZRLI010000027.1, read on the forward strand.
CATACTGGGTGAAGAAGTCGACCGTTTCCTGGGCCTCGCCCAGCGCTTCCATGCGGTTCTTGCCCACCTCGAGGACCAGGGCGGCCGCGATGCGATACACGCGCTCCTCCATGAGCGCGCCGATGCGGCGCAGGAAGCGGACCCGCGCGGCGAACGGCAGCGCGCGCCAGCGCGGGAACGCGCGCGCGGCGGCCTGCATGGCCGCCTCGACGTCGGCGGCATCGGCGAGCGCGAACTCGCCCAGCAACAGCTCGCGGTCGATCGGTGACGCGCGGCGCACGGACCTGCGTCCGGGGATGTCGCTGCCATCGATGAAGAGCGCCTGCCGTGCACCGAGGGCCGCGGATACCTCGGCGAGCGCGGCATCGAAACCCGCGTGCAAGGCCGGCGGCGGGTCGAACATCGTGGCGTAAGTGAGCCGGAAGTTCATGCGACGCCCGTCAGCGGTGCGGCGAAGAAGCGCCGCAACAGGCGATCGAGCAGCGCCAGCGCGTCATCGACCTCGCGCCCGGTGACCACCAGCGGTGGCGCGAGCAACAGCAGGTTGCCGCGCGTCGCGAACGAGACACCTTCCTCCAGCGCGGCCTGCACCAGCGAGGTGAGCGCGGGCGGCACGGCGGGCCAGGGTGCGAGCGGCTCGCGCGTGTCGCGGCTGGCCACCAGTTCGGCCACCACGAAGGGCCCGTGGCCGCCGCGCACATCGCCGATCACCGCGTGGCGCGCCATCAATTCCCGCAGGCCGGCGAGCAGGCGGGCACCGAGCGCGCGCGCGCGCGCGATGAGGCCCTCTTCCTCGTAGGCCGCAAGCGCCGCAAGCCCGGCGGCGCAGGCGAGCGGATGCCCGCAATAGGTGAGGCCGGTGCGCAGCGACTGGTGCTCGAGCCGCGTCGCGAGCGCGGCCGAGAGCACCACGGCGCCGAGCGGCACCGCCGCGCCGGTGAGGCCCTTGGCGAGGGTCATCGCGTCGGGGCGGCCCGCCTCGCCGTGCCGCTGCCAGGCAAACCATTCGCCGCAGCGGCCAAAGGCGCTCATGACTTCATCGGCGATCAGGGGCACGCCGCGCGCGGCGGTCTCGCGGCGCAGCGCCGGCCAGTAGTTGTCGGGGGCAATGATGCCGTTGGTGCCGGCACCCGCTTCCATCAGCACGGCTGCGACGCCGGCGGCGCCGTGCGAGTCGATGCAGCCGCCCACCGCAGCCGCGGCGCGCTCGCCGCACTCGTCCGCCGTGGCGCTGGCCCAGGGGCACCGATATGCATAGGGCGGCGGCACGTGGGTGATGCCGAAGGCCGCCGGATCAGCCGGTGGGGTGCTGCGCGCATCGCCCGAGAGCGCCATCGCCAGGTGGGTCGCACCGTGGTACGAGCGGTCGCGCGTGACGATGATGCCGTGTGGGCGTTGCAGGGCCTGGCGGACGATCTTGACCGCGTGCTCGTTCGCCTCTGCGCCGCCGGTCGTAAAGAACACGCGGCCGCCGTCGAAACCCGCGAGGTCGAGCAGCCGGGCAGCGAGCTCGGCGCGGGGTGCCGCGCCCCAGGCGTTGGTCACGAAGAGCAGCCGCCCGGCCTGTGCACGGACCGCCGCGACCAGCCGCGGATGCTGGTGGCCGAGGTTGCTGCATTCGGCGAGGCTGCTGAAATCGAGCACCTCCCGGCCGTCCTCGAGGAACAGCCGTGCACCCGCGCCGCCGACCACCGTCGGGGCGTTCCAGTCGGCCTGCACAGTCCAGCTGTGCAACACGGATCGGCGCTCGTCGTGCATCGGGATTGTTATGGGCGCGGCGCTGCGTCGCCCATCCTACGCGAGCGGTGCGGGCGGCGCCTAGCGCAGTCGCGGCATGCGGGCCGTGTCGCCGCTCGGCCGGCGGATCTCGGCTTCGTACAGCAGGTCCGGGAGCGTGCGCGGCATCGCGAGGATTGCGCGGCGCAGCTCGGTGACCTGGTGCTTGAGATAGGGCAGCAAGGCGCGCAGCGCCTCGGTGTCGTCGCGCACGGCGAGCGCGACATCGCAAAACGCGTGGAAATACTCGCGGAACAGTTCCTCGTAGCGCGCCAGCGGCTCCTGGAACGCGCCGTCGAGCATCGCGACGACGCCGATGTGCTTCGCGCAGAGCTGGCTGCAGGCGGCACGGATGAAGTTGCCGTGCTCGGCGATCACCGCATCCGTGTAGGAGCGCCCGCCATGGAACAGGTGTAGCGCGCGGCGGCGTGCATCGCCGCGCAACTGCCGGTCCACCACGAACTCGAACAGCGAACCGCGCTCGATGAGCGCAAAGGATGCCGCCTTGAGGGCGCGTGCCTGCGCGCTGCCACGCGCGGCGCAGGCGACCTTGCGCATCATGCGGTCGTGTTCGTGTTCCCAGGCCCGCCAGGCACCCGCGTCCTCGATCAGGCGGCGCGCGACGAGCTGCTGCCGCGCCGTGCCATGGCGCGCGGCCTCCTCGATGCGGTCCCCGGACAGGCGCATCAGGCGGGCATGGTCGATTGCTGCCGCCCCCATCGAGACTTCCCTGTTCTTATGGCAGGACCTGAGACTATGCGCGCTTGCCCTGCCGGGCACCAGCGTCCGGTTTGCTGCTATGCGGTGCGGTGGCGATCTGGGTCCGGAGCCAGTCCCGGAACGCCGCCCCCGCGGGCGAAAGCGGGGCGCCGAGGTGCCAGGTGAGGTAGTAGGCGAAACTGTCCTCGACGGCGATGTCGAAGAGCCGCACGAGCCGTCCGCGCTCGAGGTCGTCCGCGGCGAACAGGCTGCGCGCGAGTGCCACCCCTTCGCTCGCCGCCGCCGCCTCGAGCAGCATCGCGGTGTCGGATACGGTCAGGCGGCCGGTGGGTTCCTTCAGGCGCAGGCGGGCCGCGCGCAGCCAGGGCTGCCAGGGTTGCCAGGCGTGCCGCAGCAGCGTGCAGCGGCGCAGGTCGCCCGGCGTACGGATCCGGTGGGCCTCGCGGTAGGCGGGTGTGCAGACCGGAAAAAGGGACTCGCCCGCGATGCGCTCGCCGGTGGCGTTGCCCCAGGTGCCGGTGCCGTAACGGATCGCGACATCCACGCCGTGGCTGAGGAAGTCGCCAAGATCGGCCACTGAACGCACTTCGACCGAGAGGTCCGGCACCAGCCGCAGGAACGAGCCGATGCGCGGGACCAGCCAGCGCGTCGCCAGCGATGGGTGCAGGCTCACCACCAGGCGCCCGGGCGTCGTGTGGGCCACATCGGGGAATACCCGCTGCAGCAGCCCGAGGGACTCGCGCACCTGCGCAAAGAGGGTCACCGCCTCGCGGGTCGGGGTCATGCTGCGCCCCACGCGGCGAAACAACGTGATGCCCAGTTGTGCCTCGAGCTCGCGGATGCGGTGGCTGATCGCCCCGTGCGTGACGTCGAGCTCCTGCGCCGCCGCCGAATAGCTCTCGAGGCGCGCCGCGGCCTCGAACGCGCGCAGCGTCTGCATGGAGGGCAGGCGTCGCATGGCAGTATTGTGACAATTTTTCACAGGTCGGGCGAATTCATATCGTTTGCCTGCGCGGCACATAGGGCCGACCCTGCCGCCATAGAACGAGGGGGCCGCCAACGGTGCGAGCGGAACTGGCCATGACCCGTCCAACGCCGGCCGCGGCCGCGCAGGCGGCGACGCGGTACGCGTGGTACGTGGTCGTGCTGCTGACCGCGACCCAGGTCGTCTCCTACATCGACCGCTTCCTGCCGAGCCTGTTGCTCGAGTCCATCAAGCATGACCTCGGGCTCACCGACCTGCAGGTGGGCCTGCTGATGGGTCCTGCCTTCGGGCTCTTCTACGTCTTCGTCGGCGTGCCGATCGGCTGGCTCGCGGACCGCTACAGCCGGCGCGCGATCCTCGCGACCGGCATCTCGATCTGGTGCGCGATGACGGCGAGCGCGGGCCTTGCGCGCAGTTTCGTGCCGCTCTTGCTGACGCGGATGGGCGTCGGGCTCGGCGAGGCGAGCGTCGCGCCCTGCAGCGTCTCGCTGATCA
>CAZRLI010000028.1:0-10966 GCA_964600535.1 uncultured Steroidobacteraceae bacterium
CGATGGCGCCGAGCGCCCGGGCGCGCTCCGCGAGCGCGCGCGCCGCGGCGGCGTCGATGCCGCCGGTGTCCACGGTGACCGTGATGACAGGGCGCTGGTAGTGCTCGGCCACCCAGGGCACGAGGAACGAGGTGTCGAGTCCGCCCGAATAGGCGAGGACGATGGGTTGGGTCATGGCTGGAGTCAGATATTGAAGAGTGAGCGGAGGCGCTTGACGAGCGCGGCCTGGTCGCGTGCGCCCGCGGTTGCGATGAAGATCGTGTCGTCGCCGGAGAGGGTGCCGACGACATCGGGCCAGCTGGCCTGGTCGATCGCGAGCGCCACGCTTTGCGCGGCACCCGCATGGGTCCGGAGCACGGTCAGCGACGGGCCGGCCACGCGCAGGTCGCGCACGAAACGCGCGAGCGGGGCAAAGTCCCCGGTGGTACGCGCCGGCTCGTCGCCCGGGAGCACATAGCCGTCGGCGGCCTTCAGCACGCCGATCTCGCGCAGGTCGCGACTGACCGACGATTGCGTGACCGCGTGCCCCTCGGCCTTGAGCAGGCGCACCAGGTCGGCCTGCTTGCGCACGCCGCCGCTGCGCAGCAGGCGCGTGATGGCGTGATGGCGTGCAGTGGCGTGCATAATTACGCGATAGTGTGCATAAACATGCGTACGGCGTCAAGCAGCCAGTTAGCGGCGGGCGCGGGCAAGGGCGCGACGATTCTTCCGTCTCCTCTCGGGTCGAGCGCATCGCCTCCGGCGCTGTCCCCTCGGGGCGGCGGCGCTCGGCGCAAGATGTGGTCAGGAGCAGGATTGCTGCGGTCGCCTCGCTTCATCCGCCACCCCTCGGCGCTCTCCACGTTCGTCGACGGAAAATCGCCGCGCTCAGGCCCGCGCACGCGTGGTGCGCCGCGTGACGGCCCTGCCGGGTGGCCCAGGGCATGCCAGTCGCACGCTCACCGCCTGCGGGCTGAACAGCAAGCTGCCTTGCCTGAGTACACGGGCGGCCGGCGGGCGATCGGCGTGGGCGTCAGGCGCGGCGATTTTCCGTCGACGAACGTGGAGAGCGCCGAGGAGCAGCGAGCTGCGCCCGGCGTCCGCTGCAATTTCAGGTTCTGATCATCCAATGCGCCGGGCGCCGCTGCGACGAGGGGACCGCCAAAGGCGGCGCTCGACCCGAGAGGAGACGGAAGAATCGTCGCGCCCTTGCCCGCGCCGTCGCCCCGGGCCCGCCCGCTACTTCTCTATCGTGTACTCGAGGTCCGCACTCTGTACCGCCCCCGACTCGAGCTTCACGGTCCAGTTGTCACCGAGCGTATAGCGCATCTTGATGGTGTTGATGGCCTCGGTCAGGCTCACGCCGTAGCTCACGTAGAGGCGCGGCGTCAGGTACTTGCCGAGCACCAGCGAGGTCTCGTTGTTGAGCGAGGATTCGAGGCTGATGTCCTCGAGCCCGACATACTCCCCGAGCTGCTGTGCGAGGATCGCCCCGCCCTGCACGGCGAAGGGATTGCTGCGGCGCGTGTTGCCGTTCGATTCCTGTGCCTGCACCGATTCCAGCGAGCCGCCGGCGATCAGCAGCGACAGGATCTGCGACTGCGAGATCTGCGGTTCCGAGAACAGCGTCAGGCGCGGCGCGCGCAGCGTGCCGCGCACGATCGCACCGGCGGTGACGTCAGGGAATTCGCGGCTCGCGCGGATGTCGATGCCCGGATCCGACAGCGGCCCGTTGTTGAAGATCAGCTTGCCCTGCTCGATATCGAGGCGTCGCCCGAACGCGATGTACTTGCCCTCGGCGACATTCAGTTCGCCGGTGCCGCGCGCGATGTCGTTCTCGCTGGTACGCGCCTCGAGCGAGCCGGTGAGCCGGCCGGAAAGGCCGTAGGTGTCGATGGTGACCCGGTCACCGAGCACCAGCTTCACCCGGGTGCTGACGACGAACTGCCTGGAAGGGTCGATGAGCGGCTCGCTGGCGATCTGCTCGTCGGCCGAGGCGAACACCGCGCCGGTGAGGTCGGCGGGATCGAGGCGCGCGTTGGGCACGGTCACGGTGCCGGAGACGTCGATGCGCCGGCCGTCGATGCCGAACACCAGGTCGGGAGACGCGAAGACCCGCGCTTCCGGGATGTTGGCGACGCGCAGGTTCTCGCCGGTCAGCTTGATCTCGCCGTGCGGCAGCCCGTCCTGCCAGGCGATCCGGCCCGAGGCCGCGGCCTTGCCGTCGCCCGCCGCCAGCGAGCCCTCGAGCGCGAGTGCGTTGTCGTGGAAGCGTGCGTCGAGCGTCACCGCACGCAGCGGCAGGTTGACCTGGTAGAGGTCGAATTCGCCATCGCGCAGCGAGAGCGAACCGGAGAGGCGGGGAGCGCCGAGCGTACCCGCGAGCTGCACATCGGCGGCCAGCTTGCCGGCCGAGCGGTCGACGGCATCGACGAGCACCGCGAGGAAGCCGAGCGACTCGGTCCGCACCGCGAGTTCGCCGCCGAGCGGCCACGCGCGCCACGCGTCGCCGGTGCGGGTCGCGACGGCGTGTCCGCGGATTCCGCCCGACGCGCCGGCATCGAGTTTCGCGTCCATCACCAGTTCGCCATCGGTCGCCGAGCCGACGATGGTGCCGCCGCCCAGGTCGGTGATGTCCTCGCGGCCACTGGCCAGGCGCCGCCGCGTCTTCGCGCCGCGCAGGTCGGCGCGCAGGCTGCCCCGCCAGCGTGCGCCGGCCGGTGCGCCGGCCGCCGCCTCGATGTCGACGGCGCCCTCGTACGTGACCCCTGGCGTCAGGCCGACCGTGAAGGTGCTGATCGGCAGGTCTTTCGCCGTCAAGGTGACGGCCCATTCGCCCGGGTTGCGATGCCCGGCCGCGCAGAACCTCGCCGACGCACCGCGCAGGCAGGTCGTCTCGAGCCCGAACAGGCCGCGGCCCAGCGTGAACGCCGAAGGCTCCGCGAGGTGCAGCGACGCCGCGGTGCCGTTCTCGAGATCGAGCCCGGCGATCGCCAGCCGCCACAGTTGCGCGCGATAGCCCGCCGTGCCCCGTGCCGCAACGGTGAGCTGCCGGGCGGCCGCCGTGATTCGCACGTCATGGCGATCCGTGGTGCCCTGGGCGATGAGGTCGGCCGCGTCCACCTGGCGCCCGGCCAGCACGAGTCGGCGCGCACGCAGGCTGACGTCGAGCGGCTGCCCGGTTCGCGCATCGAATTTCACGCGCCCGTCGATGTTCGCGAGCTTCATGTCCCCGTAGTCGATTCCCTCGCCGCGCAGCGTGGCGTCGATGACCGGTGCATCGCGTGAGCCACCCAGCGCGCCGCGCGCCGCGAACCGGCCGCGCGCCGTGGAATCGAGCAGGCCGAGGTCGTCCGCGTCGACGTCGAAGCGCAGCGCCCAGGCGTCGGGCGCGAGGCCGCCCTCGAGCTTTGCGCGGGCCGCGCCGACGCGCACGTCGACGTCGTGGAACGTCAACCGCTCTCCCTGGCGGATGAGCTGGCCGCCGCCGCTCACCCGGCCATTGCGCAGCGTGCCGCCGAGGTGCGTGATGCGCAGGTCGATGCGGCCGTCTGGCGAGAAGCCCTCACCGCCCGCCTCGACATCGAAGCCAAGGCGCCCCGGGAACCGTTCGTCGAAGAGCCCGGTGTCGAGCGCCCTGGCGCGCCCGGAGAGCCGCCAGCTTTCGCGCGGCTGCCAGCCGACGCCGCCGCGCAGTTCGGCCTGTCCGCCGTACCCGTCGACGCGGATCTGCCCGGCGTCGAGTCGTTCGCTGCCCAGTCGCCCGAGGACGGCGACGTGCACCGCTGCCAGATTCGCAGCCGCGACATCGCCGCTCGCGCTGAGTTCGTAGGGGAGCACGCCCCGCAGCCGATACTTGCCCTGCCTGCTGCGCACGGCGGGCGCGGCGTCCGCCAGTGGCCAGCGAAATTCAGTCCACCGTCCCGACAGATCGAGCCACGGTTCGCCTGCGCCGATGCGGATCAGGCCGGCGGCACTTGCGCTCGCGCCGGAGCCCTGGTGCCGGAACCGCGCACGGCGGATGGCGAGCGTCCTCGCCGTGTACTTGCCGTCGAACTCGACGTCGAAAGGGCCCGCCGCGAGGCCCTGCGGCGTCAGTACGCCGCGCGCGCGGATGCCATCGCCCGTCACGGAACCTGCGACCCTGCCGTCGACCTCCCCGAGTGCGCTGCCGCCGCCGAAGGCGACCAGGTCGAATTGGCTCACTTGCGCGGCGGCGGAAATCTTCCAGCGGCTCGTGAGTGCGTCCGCGGCGCCCGTCACGTCGGCCCGGAACGGCTCGCTCAGCGCGCCCTGCAGCGCCAGGTGATCGAGGTCGCCGGTGCCGGAGAAATTGGCGACCCAGCGGGTGGCGGCCGGCGCGTGCCATTCGGCACGACCCGAGGCGTCGATGCGCATCGGGTCGGCGGCGCGCAGCAGGCCGCTCGCCGCCAGCTGCATCCCCTGGAATTCGCCCGCCGCATCGAAGATGCGGATCGAGCGATGGCGCACCACGCCGCTCGCCCTCACCTGCAGGAAGTCGACCCGCTCGCCTCGTGGCGCGACGATGGTGAGCGCGCCGGCGCGGGCGTCCCCCGCGTCGATGCGCAGCAGCCGCGGCAGGAAGCGCGGTGTCGAGTCATCCGGCGGCCGCACGCGGGGACGCACCTCGACCAGGACGCTGCGCGCCCGGGCCACCGGCACGTCGAGGGTCTGCCACAGCAGCGGTGCGATGGAGAGGCGCGCATGCGCGTCCTCGATGACGAGGTGCACGCGTTCGTGCGTCAGCTCGAAACGCGCCACGTCGAAGCCGCCGGCGATCGTGCCGCGCACCGCGCCGATTTCCATCGTCACCGGCCCGATGCGGTGCGGGAGCCGCGCGGCGATCATCGCCAGCCCGCCGGGCGTGAAGCCGAGGTAGTAGAGGAGCGCAAACGGCAGCGAGCAGAGCACCGCCAGCAGCACCGTGAACACGATGGTGATCGGGCGCGCCATCAGAGCTTCGGCGAGAAATTCACGTGCAGGCGGGGCGAGGCGCCGTCGACCGACAGTGCCTGCGCGATGTCGAAGCCGACCGTGGCGATCGGCAGGCGGAATCGCAGGCCGATGCCGGCCGAGTACTCGAGCTTGTCGCCGAACTTGTTGAAGGCGTTGCCGCCGTCGACGAACAGCGCGACGCCGAGGTTCTTCGGCAGGTCGCGGATCACCTCGACCGTGCCGACCGCCAGGTGCTTGCCGCCCGTCTTCTCGCCGTTCGCATCGACCGGCGACAGCTCGTTGAAGCCGAAGCCGCGGACGCTGCGGTCGCCGCCGGCGAAGAAGCGTTCCGAACCCGGCACGCCGTTGAAGTCGTCTGCCCAGGTCGTGCCGAATTCGGCCCGCAGCAGCAGGTGCCAGGCGCGCGCGACGTCGAACACGCGTTCCCCGGAGGCGAGGAACTGCAGGTAGTCGGTCTTGGCACCCATGCCGGTGCTCGAACCGCGCAGCTCCGCATAGAGCTGGCGGCCGAACAGGGGTTCGCCGAGATAGCCCTTTGGCACCGACGCGAAGCTGATGCCCGGGATCGCGAGCCAGGTCTCGGTGCGCGTCGTGCCGTCCTCCGTGATCGCGTTGACGAGGCGCGTGTAGAGGACGCGCTGCCAGCGATGCGGCACGCGCGTGATGCTCGCACGCGCCTCGGTGTTGTAGGTGTCGAGGTCGGCGAGTACCTGGTGCTCCCAGGTACCTTCGAGCTCGAGCTTCTCGAGCGCCGGATCGCCGATCGGCCAGATGTAGCGCCCGGAGATCTTCTGCGAGACCTGCGCCAGCTTGAACTCGGCGCGGAAGCGGTGGCCGTGGCTGTTGACGACGCGGTTGTCCCAGCTGATCGTGCCGCGTGCCTCCGTGTCCGTTGCATAGCCGACGCCGAACGACCAGCGCGAACGCCGGTTGGGCGTCGCGGCGATGCGGATCGGCACGGTGAGTGCCTGCTTGTCGCGCTGTAGCGGCAACACCTCGACGGATGCGAAATACTGGCTGTCGTCGAGCGCGAACTGCGTGCGCAGCAGTTCGGACGCGTCGTACGGCTGGCCTTCGCGGTAGCGCAGGTACTTGCGCATCAGCTCGGGCCTGATCACCTGCTGCGCGATTTCCGTGGCGCCGAACCGGTAGCGTTCACCCGTTTCGAAGGCGATGTGCACGCTCGCCGTGTGGTTGGGCGGGTCGACCAGCAATTCGTGCCTGGTGAAACCCGCATCGAGATAGCCGTAGGCCGCTGCGCTTCGCTGCAGGTCGCTCTTCACCTTCTCGTACGCCGCATGATCGAGCCGTTCGCCCCGCCGCAGCGGCAAGTGGTCGAGGATCTCGCGGAACACGGGGTCGGCGGCCCGCGGCCCGGTGATGCTGATGTCCACCGCGTCGAGGACCACCGGCTGGCCGGGCTGGATGTCGATCTGCACGCGCCAGTCCTCGCCGTTGCCGCGCGGCTCGACGTTCGAGGCCACGGTCGGCGCGTAGTAGCCGAAGGGTCGCAGCGCCGAGCGCACTTCGCGCTCGACGCGCTCGTGCAGTCTCTCGATCGTGTCGGCCCGCAGCCGGTCGCGCGTCTTGTAGCGCTCGAACGAGAGGTAGGCGAGCACGTTGCGGCGCAAGTCGCCGTCGACGCCATTCACCTGGATATCGATGTCGGCCCGCGCCGACGCAGCGGCGAGCGCGCACAGCACGAGCAGCAGGCCGCGTGCGGTGATGCCTGTCAGTGGCTCGCGAAAGAGTCCTTGCATTGCGCCCGGGCGGTGAATGGATGGCAGAGTTTAATCAGAGTTGCCGGGACGCGGGCGGGTTCCCGCCCGGCCACTCGCCCGGCGCGAGCCGGAACGAGGCCGATCCCGACAAGGCGCCGCCATCCCCGAAGCTGAGTTCCTCGATGTCGAGGCTGTCGTCGTGGCCGATCGCGAGAACCGTCGAGCAGCGTGTCCCGTAGCCTTCGTGCGCGACGAAGGGCGCCGACAGCGCCCGCTCCCATTCGGGGGCGAGGCCTGTTTCCGGCAGATCGCCATCCCCGGCGGGACGCCGGTCCGCGAGCAGGGCGAGGAGCGCCCGCGGATCGGCGTCCGCGGTCGCGAGCCACTGCTCGAGGCCGCCGCGCACCCGCAGCACCTTGGGCCATGGGGTGTCGAGGAAGTGGTTGGCGAGGCCATAGACGCCGGGTGGAAGGGCGCGCGCAAAGCCGTCCGCCCGGTTCGATGCGTAGTGCAGCGAATCACGATCCGCGATCAGCAGGTTGAAGCCCGCGTAGCGCGCGGCGCCCGGCGCGAGCCTGTCCAGGCTGCCCCCGGCCCCCGTCGTGGCCGCGAGCCATTGCGGTACCAGGTCCCCGCGCGAGGGTGCATCGGCCGGGCGTCGCTTCATCTCGCGGAAGTTGGTCACCATGCCGAAGCGGCGCCCGCGATCGACACCGAGCCAGGTGCCGCCCGCCTCGAGGTCGCGGCCTGCGAGGATCGGCGGCTGCGACCAGGGTGCGAGCGCCACGGCCGGGCGCGCATGGTATTCGTCGCGATTGGCCGCGACGACCAGCCGGTAGCGGGGATGCACCTGCCAGGCCAGTACCGCGAGGCACACGGCCTGTCCTCAGCCCGCGGCGCGCAGCCGCCGGCGGGTGACCCGCACGGCGAGCCAGGCCACGAGCACGACGACCATCGCCGCGATCACCGGCAGCGCCAGTGCCAGCACCGCCAGCAGCAGCGAGCCGCCGAGCTCCCCGGTCGCGATGGCGCCGTTGCCGAGCCCGCCCGTCAGGGCCGTGGACTTCACGCGCAGCACCGTGGTCAGGCCCTGCATGAGGCCCGCGGTGCCGCCGCCGGCGATGATCGCGGTGGTCCAGCGAACGATCGGCGGCAGCTCGGCCATGACCGCGGCGGCACCGATCGCGCCCGCGATGACGGCCACTGGCGTCGCGATCGCGTCGAGCAGGTTGTCGAGGCCCGGCAGGTAGTAGGCGAGCACCTCGAGCGTGGTCGCAACCGCGAGCATCACGATGGCGGGCGTGCTCGCGAGCCAGCCGAACGAGGGCACGAGCTCGACGTGCCCGGTGGCCGCGGCCACGCCCAGTACGAGCAGCGGCAGGAATACGCGCAGTCCGACAGCCGCCGCGAGGCCCACTCCGAGTGCGATCGAGAGCAGCGCCGCGGTGACGTCCGCGGTCATCGGCCGAGCCGGGCGAGGGGCGTGGGCCAGCCGGCGTCGAACCACGACTCGATGAGCCGCCAGGAGATCGAGGTGCGCGCGCCGACGCGCGGGTGCCCGGCGGCGATATCGGCGCGCGAGAACCACTGCGCGTCCTCGAGCTCGCCGTCGCGGCGCTCGATCGCCGAGCTGGTCGCCTGCGCGTGGAAGCCGAGCATCAGCGAGGAGGGAAAGGGCCAGGGCTGCGAGGAGTGGTAGGTGATCTCGCCGACCGTGATGCCGGTCTCCTCGAGCACCTCGCGCGCCACCGCGTCCTCCATGCTCTCGCCGGGCTCGACGAAGCCCGCGATGGTCGAGTAGCGGTTCTGCGGCCAGCTCGCCTGGCGGCCGAGCAGCGCACGCTCGCCGTCCGTCACGAGCACGATGATCGCGGGGTCGATGCGTGGGAACATTTCCTGGCCGCAGGCGCTGTTCGAACAGGCGAGCACATGGCCGGCACGCGCCGGCAGCGTGGGCGCGCCGCAGGCGCCGCAGTAGCGGTGGCGGGCGCGCCAGATCGAGAGCGCGCGCGCGTAGGCCAGCAGGCCCGCTTCGCGCTCGGGCAGTTCGGATGACAGGGGACGCAATTCCTCGAAGCGACCGGACGCGGCGTCGCTCGCGTCGCCCGCCGGTTCGTCGAGCGCGGCCTCCTGCTCGACCAGCACGCAGCGCGCGCCCTCGAACCAGCCGAGCAGCACCGACTGGCGCTCCTGCACGACGGCAATGCGCGGGTCGTCACCGCCCAGGAACGCAACGTGGGGCGCGGGCTCGTGGATGACGAGGTGGGCGGTGCCGCGCGCGAGGATGTAGCGTGTCCCGGCGTCGCGCCGCGCGGCCTCGAACCAGCCCGCGTCTTCGCGCTCCCAGGCGTTCCTGTCGAGATAGGGGCCGGCAAACAGGTTGAGCGATTTGTGGTGGTGCGGCATGCGGGCAACCGGTACGTGCCCGCATTATAAGGTGTGGTGCGTCACCTCCGGGTGATCGGGGCGAGCTGCGCGGGGGCCGGGGTGCCGCGGGCGGCCGCGGGCAGGTCCCGCGCGCGCTCGCGCTGCAGGCGGTTCGCGGCCGCGCAGCCCGACGGCGACGGCGGCGAGGCGGCGCATACGCCGCAGGCCGCGGCGCGCAGTGCGCAGCCATCGGCAACCGTCAGCGCGCCGCAGTCGCCGCAATGACGCAGTGCCAGCTCGTCGCCGCGCGCCAGTGCGATGACGAGGAAGGCGGCGTGCTCAAACGAGATGCGCGGCTCGGCAACCAGCGCGAGATAGGTTTCATAGGCGATGCACAGCAGCTCGCCCTGCGCGACCGACAGCACCCGCGGGTCGAGGCGTGCCTCGCGCCGCACGATGCCCACCATGCAGAACAGGCCGGCCAGTACCGCCGCCTCCTGCTGTACGCGAGGCGAGCGCAGGAAGTAGCCGCAGCGCTGCGGCGACTTGCCGCGCCGGCGCGCGACCACCGCACCCGGATGCTCGGCCATATAGGTGCGGTAGAGCTTGCGCACGCGATCTTCGGTGAGGCCGGTCCACGCACGGATGGTGTGGGTGCGCGCCTCGTGGCCGATCAGCCGCAAGGCGAGGTCAAAGCGCAGCCGGTCGCGGCAATAGCGGTCGTCGGTGACTCGCATGGCATGGCACTCCCTGTGACGCCCACACCGATTTGGTACAAATATCCCAAATTTGCGGGTGGCTTTGAAGCCCCGATTGCGCGCAATATCGGCGGCGAACAGGGGGATACATGCAACCGGACAGCGCTTCCACCGCGGCCGGCTCGCTGGCGCCGCTGGCGGACATCAACGAACTCGCGCTCGAGCTCATGGCAAGGCGCGCCGCGGGCGAACCGGCGGGGCTGCCAGCGATCCTGCGCGACTCGGCCACCCTGTGGCGTACCCTGACGGTGCCGCAGCGCCACCGCCTGGCAGGCTGCCCGTTCCTGCTGGTGGACATCGGTTTGGGTGGCCTCCAGTCGCAACCGCGCAATTCGCTCGAGGGAGTGCGCGAACGCGGCGCCGACAGGCAATGGTTCGAAGGGGAATCATTGCCGCGCCTTGCTTACCTGACCTTGACTTACGCGTGGCACCTCGCGCGGACTCGAAGGCTCGTCGCCCGCGTGGTGCTCGGCATCGCCGACGACTGCGCCGACTGGCTCGCGGCGCTGAGCCTGCGCCAGCTGGGCGAATGCCTCGAGTGCAGCCCGCGCCACCTGCGGCCCCGCTGGGCAGGCAACCCCGAGGTATGGCACCACTTGCTCGAGTCCGTCGCGAGTCCCGATCCGGCGGCTTTCGAGCTGGCCCGGATGCGCGGTGTGCAGCTGCTGGCTGCCCCCTACTGGCCCGTGGCCCGCAACCCGTAGGCCGCAGCCGGCGACAGCCGCGTGTTTCCCGCAGGTGTTCCGCCGTGCGCTGCGCGGCAGGCCCTGTGCTACGCTTCGCGCCTCGCATGTACGCGCTTTCCGCCCACGGACTCGTCAAGACCTACAAGAACGGCGTGCAGGCCCTGAAGGGCGTCGACCTCGAAGTCGAGCAGGGCGACTTCTTTGCGCTCCTCGGGCCGAATGGGGCGGGCAAGACCACGCTCATCGGCATCGCCACGACGCTCGTCAACAAGACGGCCGGACGGCTCGAGGTCTTCCGCCACGACATCGACCGTGAGGTGGAGGCGGCCAAGGCCTGCATCGGCGTCGTGCCGCAGGAAGTCAATTTCAACCTCTGGGAAACGCCCTTCGACATCGTCGTCAACCAGGCGGGGTTCTACGGCATCGATCGCCGCATCGCCAGGCAGCGCGCCGAGCGTTACCTCAGGAAACTCTCGCT
>CAZRLI010000029.1:0-10890 GCA_964600535.1 uncultured Steroidobacteraceae bacterium
TCAGGTGGCCGCTGACGTTCTCCTGGATCGCCGCGCCGATGTAGCTGAAGATGCCGATGAGGCCCATCGCGGCCCCCGCGACGCGCTTCGGCGAGATGTCGACCGCAAAGAGCCCGCCGAGCGAGGTGACGAGCCCGTTCAACCCGAGGCCGTAGAGGATGAAGGCGGCGGCGAGCGTCCCGGGCGTGTTCGGGCCATAGAAGAGCAGCAGCAGTCCGGCGATTTCCGCGATCGCGAACAGCAGGTTGGCGGGCGGGCGGCGCGCGCCGAACCACTTGTCGGAGATGAAGCCGAACGCGAGGCAGCCGGCAATGCCTGCGAAGGTGTTCAACATGAGGTAGCTGCCGGCCTCGACCAGCGAGTAACCGTGGGTTTCCTGCAGGTAGAGCACGCCCCAGCTGTTGATCGCGTAGCGCGACACGTAAATGCTTGCACTGGCGAGCGCGAGCACCCAGACCGGGGGGATCCTGAGGATCGACAGCTGCGTGCGAAAGACGCCGGCCTGCGACTTCGACGCCGTGGGTTGCTGCCAGTGGTCGTTGCGCCAGTCGGCGACCGTGGGCAGGCCGAGCGTGCGCGGCCGGTCCTGCACCAGCCAGTACATGAGTGCAGCGACCAGCACGCACAGTGCCCCGGGCCCCCAGAAGCCGAAGCGCCAGCCGAATGCCGCGACCAGCCCGCCGACGGCGACGAAGGTGAGGCCTTCGCCGATCGAATGCGCGGTGCTCCAGATGCCGTAGTAGCGGCCGCGTTCACGGTTGCTGAACCAGTTCGTCATCGCAACGACACCGGCCGGCGCGCCGAAGCTCTGGAACCAGCCGTTCAGGCCCCACAGCAGCGCCGAAACCGCGACGACGGTGGAGAAACCCATGCCGATGTTCAACAGCGCGGACATCAGCACCGCGAGGGCAAAGAACACCTTCATGTTGGCGTGGTCGGCGAGGAAGCCGTTGACGAGCTTGCCGATGGCATAGGTGTAGAAGAGTGCGGAACCGATCAGGCCGAGGTCGGTCGGTGAGAAGATGCCGGCATCGATCAGCGGCTTCTTGACGACCGAGAGCGCGAGGCGGCAGGTGTAGGCCACGCCGTAACCGAGCGTGATCGCGAGCATCACGCGCAAGCGATGGCGCCGGAACAGCTCATCGATGCGCGCGCCGTCGGCAATCGGCGGGCGATCGGGGCCGGTGGCGAACAGGCCCAGCAGCGCCTTCATCAAGCGCCTGCGGTCCGCATTTGTGGATGAAACGGCATTTCTATTATAATACACAAATAGAAAATATTTTCCATACCGGGAAACCCGCCATGCGCAACCTGCTTGCCGCCACATTCACGGCCCTCGCCGTTGCCGCCTGCACCGGCCGATCGACCGCGCCGGCGCCAGGCGCGACGGCGCCGGCAACTGCGCCACAAGTCACGGCGGTCGCGCGTGCCGAGACCGCGCCGAGCCCGCAGAACGATGGCAATGCCGTGGCATTCTGGCTGCACCCCGTCGATCCCGCGCGCAGCCTCGTGCTTGGCACCGGGGGAACCGCGGGCCTCGAGCTGTTCGACCTCGGCGGCCGTCGCGTCGGCAGCTTCACGACCATCGAGCCTGATCATGTCGCAGTAAGCTACGGGTTCGAACCCGGTGGCACGCAGGCGGGCGGCGACCCGATCGGCCTCGTGGTCGCGGCGGATCGGGCGAGCAGCGCGCTGGTTGCGCTGGCGATCGACCCGGCGACGCTGGCAGTCAGCCGAGTGTCCCGCGAGCCCATGCCGGTGCACGGCGAAGTCACCGGGCTCTGCGTCTACCGCAGCCCCGATACCGGCTTGCACTACGCATTCGCGACGGTCGAGGGTGTCGTGCAGCAGTGGCAGCTGGGCGCGACCGCAGGCGTCGTGCGGGGGCGGCTCGTGCGCAGCATCCCGGTCGGCGTCGGCGCTGGCTATTGCGCCGTAGACGACACCTCCCGCACGCTGTTCGTTGCCGAGGAAAAGGTCGGCATCTGGCGCCTCGCCGCCGAGCCCGAGACCGACGCGGAGCGCGAGGCGGTCGATCTCGTCGGGCCGGCCGGGCATATCGAGAAGGAAGTAAAGGGCCTGGGCGTCTATCGCGCCAACGCGTCGACCGCCTATCTCATCGCCGCCGACATCGCCGCCGCGCGCTTCAACGTCTACGCCATCGCCGGCGACGAGCTGCTCGGCAGCTTCCGCATCGGCCCTGCAGGGCCCGTCGATGCAGTGGGCGAGAGCGAAGGGCTGGCTGTGATGGCGTTTCCGCTCGCCGGGACCAGGGGTGGGCTCGTCGCCGCGTTCGATGAGGAGAACGACGGCGCGGCGGGCAACATCAAGCTCGCCGCCTGGGACGACATCGCCGCCGGGCTCGGCCTCGCGGGCGAGGCGGGCATCGACCCGCGCAAGCCGGCTGCGCCGACCGCACGCACGGTCGTGCCGTCGGTGGAGACCGTGCCGGTCGAGAACTATGGCGATGCCGCCGACGATCCGGCCATCTGGGTGGATCCGACGGATCCCGCGAAGAGCCTGGTGATCGGCACCAACAAGAAGCGCGGCCTCGATGTCTATGACCTCGCGGGCAGGCGCTTGCAGTCGCTACCGGACGGGCGCATGAACAATGTCGACCTGCGCGCGGGCTTCATGCTCGGCGGCAGACCGGTGGCGCTCGTCGCCGCGTCGAATCGCACGACGAAGGGCATCGCGCTCTATCGAGTCGACGCCGGAGCACGCCGGCTCGTCGACGTCGCGGACGGCGTGATCGGGACGGGCCTCGCCGATCCCTACGGCCTCTGCATGTATCGTAGCGCGCACAGCGGCGACACCTTCGTCTTCGTGAACGACAACGAGGACAGCGGGACCATGAAGCAGTGGAAGCTCATCGCGGTGGGCGGCAAGGTGCGCGCCGAGCTGGTGCGCAGCTTTGCGGTCGGCTCGCTCTCGGAAGGCTGCGTGGCCGACGATGCGAGCGGCGCGCTGTATGTGTCCGAGGAGGACGTCGCGGTGTGGCGCTATTCGGCCGAACCCGACGGCGGCACCGCGCGGCGCCAGGTTGGCAAGATCGGCCCCGGTGAGCTCACCGACGACGCCGAAGGCATCAGCCTCTGGGCCGGCCCGAACGGCACCGGCTACCTCGTGCTCTCGAACCAGGGCGCCGACAACTACGCGGTGTTCCGCCGCGAAGGCGACAACGCCTTCGTCGGCTTCTTCTCGATCGTCGCCAATGACAGCCGCGGCATAGACGGCGCATCGGAGACCGACGGCCTCGATGTGTCCAGCGCAGCGCTCGGGCCGCAGTTCCCGCACGGCCTGCTGGTCGTGCAGGACGGGCGCAACATCGGGCCGAACGAGCCGCAGAACTTCAAGTACGTGTCGTGGGACGCGGTGATGCGCGCGCTGGGCGAGGAATAGGCCGCGCCCGGGCGGCTGCGCACCCGGGCGCGCAGCTGCTAGGTCGCTGCCTTCTCCGGCCAGCTCTGCACGCCATTCACCAGCTCCCCGGGCGACAGGCGCAGCGGCTTCCAGGGGTTCAGCCCCCACTCGTCGAACAGCGTGAACGTGAGCGCCGGCGAGGGAGTTGCGGTGAAGTGCAGCATGCCGAAGTTCGCGCCACCCGCGTAGACCTTGCGCAGGCGTTTCTCGGGCTGCTGGGCAATCCAGGAATCAGACGGTGATTGCGCGAGCGGCGAGCTCACGAGGTCGTAGAAATCGTAGCCGCCGCGCCCGGACCACGGGATGCAGTTGAGTTCCCCGACGTGGCTGTCGCCCGAGAGGCACACGACACCGCCGATCTTCTCGTCGCGGATGAAATCGAACAGCGCGTCGCGCTCGGTGCGGAAGGCCGCCCAGGTGTCGCCCTTGACGCCGTCCGCCATCGACCAGCCGCTGCCACACACCAGGATCTTGAACGGCGCGCGGCTTGCGCGCAGCTGCCCGCGCAGCCACGCGTTCTGCGCAGGGCCGAGGAAGTGCTTGTCGGGGCCGTCCGGTGCGTCGTTCGGCGAGCGGTGGTAGCGGCCGTCGAGCATGAAGAAGTCGATGCCACCGAACTGCTTCGCAAAGAACACACCCGGCGCATCGGGCAGGCCGTACGACGGATTGGCCCAGTAGTTCCTGAAGGTCGCGAGTGAGGCATCCTTGAAGGGCGAGCTGCCGTCGCTGTTGTTGTAGCCGAAGTCGTGGTCGTCCCAGATTGCAAGCTGCGGCACCGAGTGGATCAGCGGCTGCAGTGAATGGACTTCGCGCTGGCGGCGGTATTCGTCGGCGATCGCCTCCGGGGCCTCCGAGTCCGCGTAGACATTGTCGCCGAGCCAGAGGAAGAGGTCGGGCGACTCGCGCACGACGACGTCGAAGATGCGTTGCACGGTGTCGCGCGCGATGCGCGCGCAGGAGCCGAAGGCGACGCGAAAGTCCGCGGCACCCGCGGGCGCGGTGCGGGTCGCGAGCGGCACCGACCGGTAGCGATCGACGCTGCCGTCGACCAGCACCCGATACCAGTAGCGGGTGCCGGGCTCGAGGCCGTCGATGCGCACGGCGGCGGCGAAATCACTCGCGGTGCTGGTCGGCACCGCGGCGCTCCGCTGCGGCCGGGAGAACTCCCGGTCCCGCGAATACTCCACCGAGAGGGGATACGGGCCGCTCGCGCGACCCCAGATCGTCAGGTGGTTCGGTCCGGTATCGCCCACCATCGGGCCCTGCAGCAGGCGCGGATAGCCAAGGACGGCGGCGTTCGCGCGCCACGGCAGCAGCGCGAGCCCGGCGGTACCGGCTGCGGTCCCGAGCAGTCGTCGGCGCGGGATGTCGACCATGTCGGCTCCTATGTGAACAGGGGGCGCGTGATGCGCGCGAGGTAGTCGTGGCCCTTGCGCGCATGAACTGCAGGTATCGCGATGGCGGGATCCTGCTCGGCCTCGACGACGAGCCAGCCCTCGTAGCCGGCGCGCGCGATGGGGCCCAGCACGGCGGGATAGTCCACGCTGCCGTCGCCGGGCACGGTGAACACGCCCATCACGACGGCGTCGAGGAAGCTCGTGTCGCGGTTGAGCGCACGGGCGAGGACCGCAGGGCGCACGTCCTTGCAGTGCAGGTGCGCGATGCGCGCGGCGTAGTTCGTGGCGAAGCGCACGGGATTCTCCCCGGCGAATGCCAGGTGGCCGGTGTCGAGCAGCAGTTCGACCTCGGGGCCGGTGTACTGCATCAGCGCGTCGATGTCGGCACCCGACTGCACGACCGTCCCCATGTGGTGATGGTAGGCCATGCGCAGGCCGCCGGCGCGCATGCGCTGCGCAAGCCGGGTGAGTCGCGCGCCGAACTCTGGCCAGCGCTGCGGCGCGACGTGCGGACGGCCCGAGAGGCGCGCCTGGCGGTCGCCGTGGATGCAGCCGGTCACTTCACAGGCGACCATGACCGTCGCGCCGAGCGCCTTCAGCAGCGCGAAATGGTCCGCCATGGCGGCGAATTCGTCATCGATGCCGCGTTCGAGCAGCCGCAGGCTGTACCAGCCCGAGACGAGCGCGAGGTCGTGACGCGCGAGGACTGCGCCGAGCGCCTGCGGCTCGCGCGGGAACTTGCGGCCGAGCTCGACGCCCGTGTAACCGGCGGCGCGCGCTTCGGTGAGGCAAGCCTCGAGCGAGATGTCGTCTCCGAGGCCCGGCAGGTCGTCATTGGTCCAGCCGATGGGGTTGACGCCGAGGCGTATCGTCATGGCTCGTCCAGGTGGTGCCGGTATAGCGCGTGCGCCTGGCGCACGCGCGGGCTATCGGAGACTTCCGCGACGGGCACGTTCCACCAGGCGCCCCCGGCCGCGGTCGAGTGGGCCGGGTCGGTGTCGATCACGACCACGGCGGTGCGATCAGCCGTGATCGCGCGTGCGAGCGCGGTACCCAGGGAAGCGAAGTCGGCCTTCTCGGCCTGCGCGCCGAGCGCGCGCGCATGCGCGACGAAGTCGATGGCCGGCGCTGCTTCGCCGAGGAGGTTGTTGAAGGCATCGCCGCCGCAGGCGGCCTGCAGCCGGCTGATGCAGCCGAAGCCGCGGTTGTCGAGCAGCACGATCGTGAGCTTCACGCCGAGCGCGATCGAGGTCGCGATCTCCGAGTTCATCATCAGGTAGCTGCCGTCGCCGACCAGCACGACGACGTCGCGGTCGGGCTGTGCGAGCTTCACGCCGAGCGCGCCGGCAATCTCGTAGCCCATGCAGGAATAGCCGTACTCGACGTGGTAGGCGCCGGGTCCGCTCGCGCGCCACAACTTGTGGAGCTCGCCGGGCAGGCCGCCGGCGGCGCACACGACGGTGCCGCGCGCCCCGCTCACGCGGTTCGCGACATCGAGCACTTCCGCGTCCGACGGCAGGCGTGCGCCGCGGGCCGCCACCGCGGCGTCGCGCGCGGCGTTCCACTCCCCGACGCGCGACCTTGCCTCCTCGAGCCATGCGAGCCGCGGTCGTGCCGTGCCGAGTGCTGCGCCCAGCTCCTCGAGGCCGCGCAATGCATCGGCCTGCAACGCCACCGCACCGCGCTTGACGAGATCGTGGCGGCAGACATTGAGCGCAAGGAGCTGGCTGCCTTCGCGCAGGACCAGCCGGCCGGAGCCGGTGGTGAAGTCGGCGAGGCGCGTGCCGATCGCGATCACGAGGTCGGCCTCGGCGGCGAGCGCATTGGCGGCCCCCGAACCCGTGACGCCGATCGCGCCGGCGTTGCAGGGGTGGTCCCACGCAAGCGCGCCCTTGCCTGCCTGCGTCTCGCACACCGGGATGCCGTGCGCGACTGCAAAAGCGGCGAGCGATTCACTCGCGTCGGCATAGAGCACGCCGCCGCCCGCGATGATCAGCGGCTTCCTCGCCGCCGCGACCAGCTGCACCGCATGGCGCAACTGCCCGCGATCCGGGCCGGGGCGCACCACTTCGTGTACGCGCGGCTCGAAGAACGCGGCCGGGTAGTCCCAGGCCTCTGCCTGCACATCCTGGGGCAGTGCGAGCGTGACCGGCCCGCAGTCCGCGGGGTCGGTGAGCACCGACAGCGCCTGCGGCAGCGAAGCGAGCAACTGCCCGGGCCGGCAGATGCGGTCCCAGTAGCGCGATACGGGCCTGAAGCAGTCGTTCGCGGTGATCGTCGGGTCGCCGAAGTCCTCGACCTGCTGCAGTACCGGATCCGGATCGCGATTCGCGAAGGTCTCGCCCGGCAGCAGCAGCACCGGCAGGCGATTCACGTGCGCGAGCGCGGCCGCGGTCACCATGTTGGTCGAACCCGGGCCGATCGATGTGGTGCAGGCCATCATGCGGCGGCGGCGGCTCGCCTTCGCGAAGGCGATCGCGGCGTGGGCCATCGCCTGTTCGTTGTGTGCGCGGTAGGTCGGCAGCGCGCTGCGCATGCCCTGCAGCGCCTCGCCGATGCCGGCGACGTTGCCGTGGCCGAAAATCGCGAACATGCCGGCGAACAGCGGCAGCTCAGCGCCGCCTGCGCGCGTGCGCTGCGCCGCGAGGTAACGCACCAGCGCCTGCGCCATGGTTAGCCGTAGATGCTTCATGGGCGCAGGTTACGCCAGGCGTCGATCATGCGCTCATAGCGCGCCGCCACTTCGGCCACCACGCCCCCGTCGTCGAGGGCGCCGCGCATCCAGTCGCGTGCCGGCTGGCCGAAGATGCTGCGGCCGACCGCGAAGCCGCGGCAGATCGCATGCGGTGCGGCCAGCTCGAACGAAGTGCGCAGCTGCGCTTCGGGTGCATCGAGTCCGAGCAGCAGGACGCCGTTGCAGTGCGGGTCATGCTCCATGATGGCTGCCTCGATCTGTGGCCAGGCCGTTGCAGCGGGCGGCTCGAGCTTCCACCACGCAGGCGATACGCCGAGGTGATAGAAGCGGCGCAGTGCACGTGCGATCGTCGAGTCGTCGACCGGGTGGTCGCGGCCGCTGGCGATGATCTCGAGCAGCAGCTCGCGACCGAGCGCGGTGGTGTCGCGCCACAGTTCGACGACCCGCTCCTCCTGCGCGAGCCGCAGCTCGAGCGGGTCATCGGGATGGTAGAACACCAGGCACTTGACCACGTGCCCCGCCGGCCACGCGAGCAGCGGCAGCCCGCTGTGGTTGCGCGGCTCGAACTCGAGGGGCCGGGAACCGGGGATCTCGATCGCGCGACCGACCCAGTAGCCGGCGCGGGTCATGCGCTGCAGTACCGATTCCCCGTAGCGATCGTCGACGATCACGCCGAGGCGGTCGCCGAATGGCACCCGGCCCGCGACCCGCTCGACGGCGTCGGCGACCAGGCCCTTGAGGCGGTCGATGCGCGCGATCGGCTGGCCCGCGTCCGCCGCGATCTGTTCGAGCTGCCGCCGATGATCGAAGGCGAGAACATACAGGTCGCGGCGCGGCCGGCGCGTCGTGGTGGCCTCGTGCAGCTGCGCGAGGCGCGAGTCGAGGTCGGGGCGCGGCATGTCCGCGGCGCGCGCGAGGAAGTCCTCGAGTTCCACGCGGCCCGGCATCGCCGGCGCGCAGCCGTGCCGCGACACGACCAGCGCGCCGCAGGCGTTGCCATAGGTCGCCGCGCGCCGCCAGTCGGCACCGCAGAGGTGGCCGTGGAGCAGTCCCGCGAGGAAAGCGTCGCCGGCCCCGAGGGTGTTGAGCGGCTCGACCGCGAAGCCGTCGACGACGATCGGCCCGCCATCGGGCGGGTAGACCGTGCAGCCGGCAGCCCCGCGCTTGACGACGAGGGTGGCGTCGCTCGCTTCCCGGATCGCTTCGCGTGCCCGGTCGGTGTCCTCGCTGCCGCCGGCGATGCGGATCTCCTCCTCGGTCCCGACAATGAGATCGCAGTAGGCGAGCAGCGGCTCGATGCGCGCCGTGACGGCGTCCGAGGCGACGAAGCGGTTGGCACCGTCGCCCGCGCTCGCGAGCCCCCACAGCACGGGCCGGTAGTCGATGTCGAAGACCACCTGCGTGCCGTGGGCGCGCGCCAGCCCGACCGCCTTCATCACCGCAGCGGCGGTGCCCGCGGTCGACAGGTGGGTGCCCGTGATCGCGAGCAGCCGGCTCGAGGCGATGTAGCCGGCGTCGAAGTCGTCGCCGCTGAGTCCCATGTCGGCGCAATGCTCGCGATAGAAGATGTGCGGGTAGTCGTTGCGGCCGCAGATACCGAGCAGTACCAGCGCCGTCAGGCGATGCGGGTCGGTTGCAAGGTGGCTCACGTCCACGCCGGCACCGGCGAGCGCCTCGCGCACGAAGCGGCCCATCTGCTCGTCGCCGACACGCGAGAGCATCGAGGACTTCGAGCCGAGGCGCGCGAGGCCGAAGGCGACATTCGCGGAGGAGCCGCCAAGGTACTTCGCGAAGCTCTGTACGTCCTCGAAGCGGCCGCCGAGCTGCTGGCCGTAGAAGTCGACGGCGGCACGCCCGAGGCAGATGACGTCGAGCGCTCGTGCGGCGCGCTCAGTCATGGCCGCCCTCTGCCGGCCACCAGAACTGCGCATCCTTCGACATGGTCCAGGCATGTTCGGCCGTGAACTCCGGCACCGTGTAGGGCGCGCCCGGCAGGTGGCGGATGACCCAGGCGTAGTACATGCCGTAGCCGGGTGCCGCGCACTGCGCGTGGTCGTGGCCGGCCGGGATGCAAAGCGTGTCGAAGGCACGCACCTTCATGACGGCCTCGCCGAGCTCGGCGTGGCCGTAGCCCTGTGGCGCCGTGAAACGGTAGTGATAGATCTCCGGCTGCGGGTGGTGGTGGGGAGGATAGCTGGACCAGCCACCGGGGAAGGTCACGACCTCGCCCAGCACGAGCTCGACCCCGGGCGGTGAATTGCGCGTGTCGAAGATCGTGCGCACGTAGCGCAGGCTGCGATCGCGCACCTGGCCCTTGCCGCGGTGCTCGTTCGGGACATCGCCGGGCCGGAACAGCCGCGGCGCAAACCCGCGGGTGTTCGCGCAGTCGTAGACCGTGAGCTCGCAGTCGGTACCTGCGCGCAGCGAGACGCGCGTGCCCGCGGCCACATGCAGGCAGCTCGCGGACTCGTCGAACAGCGAGTGGCGCGACAGGTCGGCCTCGAGCTCGCCGGCCTGCACGCGTACCGAGCCCGCCATCAGCAGCCACGCGGTTTCGCGATCGACGGTTGCGCTCCAGCCCTCGCCGGGCGCGAGCTTCAACACACCGAAGCCGATGCCGGTGAAATTCGCGGCGTCGGCCGCGCGTGTCACGGCGGTGAAACCGGCGGCGAAGCCCCGGCGGTACGCACTGATGTGGCTCACGGCCCGACCTCCGTCCAGGCGCGCGCGGCGTGCGAGCGCTCGATCGCTTCCATCACCTGCTGCACGCGGGCGCCCTCGTGGAAATCCGGCCAGCCGTCCTTGCCCGAGGCGACCGCGTCGATCACGTTGCGGACCTCGATGGTCTTGAGGTCGTTGTAGCCGAGCCCGTGGCCGGGGGCGGGGCAGAATGCGCGGTAGTCGGGGTGGGCGGGCCCCGCGAGGATCGTGCGGAAGCCCTCGCGCCCGGCGCGGGACGGCGCCTCGTACCAGCGCAGCTCGTTCATGCGTTCCTGCCCGAATTCGATCGCCCCGCGCGTACCGAAGAGCGCGAATTCGAGGCCGCACTTGCGGCCGGTTGCGACGCGGCTGATCTCGAAGCTCCCGGGTACGCCGTTGCGGAACTCGACCAGCGCGCGCGCGATGTCTTCGTTCTCGACGGCACGCAGTGCGCCGCTGGCGGGATCGCGCCGCTGCGCGTGCACCGTCTGCAGGGCGCCCTGCACGCGTGCGATGCCGCCAAGCAGGAAATGGGCCAGGTTGATCAGGTGCGAGCCGAGATCCGCGAGCGCGCCGCAGCCGGCGAGTGCCCGATCGCAGCGCCAGCTCCAGGGCACCCCGGGATCGCCCATGTAGTCCTCGTGATAGGCACCGCGAAACGCAAACACCTCGCCG
>CAZRLI010000030.1:0-10877 GCA_964600535.1 uncultured Steroidobacteraceae bacterium
TACAAGCGCATGACGAACCGCTACGAATCCGGCGTACTCACGGGCAAGAGCCCGCAATGGGGCGGCTCGCTCGTGCGCCGCGAGGCGACCGGCTACGGTACCGTGTATTTCGTCGAGGAAATGCTCAAGGCCCGCGGCCAGTCGATCGAAGGCAAGACCTGCATCGTGTCCGGCTCCGGCAACGTCGCGATCTACGCGATCGAGAAGCTGCAGCAGCTCGGCGGCCGCGTGGTTGCGTGCTCGGACTCCGACGGGGTGGTCCACCACGAACGCGGCCTCGACCTCGCGCTGGTCAAGCGCCTGAAGGAAGTCGAACGCCGCCGCATCGCAGACTATGCGCGCGAGCATCGCGACGCACGCTGCATCGCCGGCGGCAGGCTGTGGGACATTCCGTGCGACATTGCGCTGCCCTGCGCGACGCAGAACGAGCTGGACGAAGCCGCCGCGCGCAGGCTCGTCGCCAACGGCTGCCTCGCCATCGCCGAGGGTGCCAACATGCCGACGACGCCCGGCGGGGTGCGCGTGTTCCAGGAGGCCGGCATCGCGTATGCCCCCGGCAAGGCGGCCATTGCTGGCGGGGTGGCCACCTCGGCGCTCGAGATGCAGCAGAACGCCAGCCGCGACACCTGGAGCTTCGAGCATACCGAGGAGCGCCTGCGCGACATCATGCGCGGCATCCACCGCCACTGCCACGAGGCAGCGGCGGAGTTCGGCAGCCCGGGCAACTACGTGCTGGGCGCAAACATCGTCGGGTTCCGGCGCGTGGCGGAGGCGATGCTGGCGCTCGGGGTCATTTGAGCCGGGGCCCTGGGCCCGCGGCTCACGCAGCGGGCGCTGGCCGGATGTCGACGCGGCCGCGGCGCGCGTTCAAGATAGGCGCATGATCGATACACGCCGGGCCTTCATCGGGATGTCCGCGGCTGCCGCGGGCGTCGTCGCGCTCAATCCCATGGTGGCAGGCCGCGCGGCGCCTGCAGCCGGCGCCGCGGCGCCGCAGATCGCGCGGCCGCCCCCGATCGGCAGCGCCGAACGGCTGCAGCGGATCGCGAAGGCGCAGGCGCTGCTGCGGGCAGCGGGCCTCAAGGCGATCCTCGTCGAGGCGGGCAGCTCGCTCACCTATTTCACCGGCGTGGAGTGGTGGCGCAGCGAACGGCTCACCGCGGCCGTGATTGCGGCCGACGGCGAGGTACTCATCGTCACGCCGGCGTTCGAAGAGCCGTCGGTGCGCGAAACGCTCGGCATCCCGGCTGAAGTCAGGGTATGGAACGAGCACGAGAGCCCCCACGCGCTGATCGCCGACTGGCTGCGCGCGCGCCGCCTCGGCGACGGACCGGTCGGCGTCGAGGACACCGTGCGTTTCTTTGCCTTCGATGGCCTCGCCAAGCGCGGTGTCCTCACCCGCGACGATGCGGGCGTCGTGCGGGCCTGCCGGGTCGTCAAGTCACCCGCCGAGATCGCATTGATGCAGGCCGCGAGCGACATCACGATCGCCGCCTATCGCGAGACTGCGCCGCAGATCGCGCGCGGCATGACGCCGCAGGACATCGGCCGCATCATGTCGGGCGCGATGGCGAAGCGCGGCGCCGTGCCGCAGTTCACCCTGATCCTGCTCGGCGAGGCCAGCGCCTACCCGCATGGCTCGGGCAAACCGCAGGAAGTGCGCGACGGCGAAGTGGTGCTGATGGACTGCGGCTGCACGGTCGAGGGCTATCAGTCGGACATTTCCCGCACCATGGTGTACGGCGAGGCGACCCGGGCGCAGCGTGCCGTCTGGGATCTCGTGCGGCGCGGCCAGCAGATCGCATTTGACACCGCAAGGGTCGGCACGCCCGCCGGCGAGGTCGACGACGCCGTGCGCGCCGCGTACGAGAAGGCCGGATATGGACCCGGCTACAAGCTGCCGGGCACGTCGCACCGCACCGGTCACGGCATCGGCCTCGACGGCCATGAACCCGTGAACCTCGTGCACGGCGAGACGACCCCGCTCGCGCCCGGCATGTGCTTCTCGGACGAGCCCGGCATCTACATTCCCGGCAGCTATGGCGTGCGGCTCGAGGATTGCATCTACATGACCGCCGCCGGCCCGAAGTGGTTCTCGGTGCCGCCCTCCTCGATCGACAACCCGTTCGCATGAGTGGCGTCGGTCCGGGTGCGGGGAGCCTGCTCGCGCTGATCGTCGTCCTGAGCCTCATCGGGCTGTACGGGTCGCCCGCGTTCCTGGAGCGCTGCCTGTTCCGCCCCTACTGGTTCCTGCGCAAGCGCGACTATTCGACCGCGCTGCTCGCCGGCTTCGTGCACGCCGACCTGCCGCACCTGATCTTCAATTCGATCACGTTCTGGTTCTTCGGCATACCGCTCGAGCGGCGAATCGGCACACGACTCTTCCTCGTGCTGTATTTCGCGGGCCTCGCTTTCAGCCAGCTCGGCACCTGGCTGAAACACCGGGGCAATCCCGACTACGCGACGCTCGGCGCATCGGGGGCGATCAGCGCGGTGCTCTTCGCATCGATTGTCTACCACCCGGCGCAGAGCATCTTCATCCTGCCGATACCCTTCCCGATCCCGGCGCCGCTGTTCGCAGTGGGCTACCTCGCCTACACGTGGTGGTCGGCGAAGCAGGCACGCGGCCGGATCAACCACGACGCGCATTTTGCCGGCGCACTCACCGGCCTCGCCTTCGTCGCGCTCGTGCACCCGCAGGCCTACGATCGGCTGCTGGCGACGCTCGCGGGCTGATCCGCATCGATGCGCGAGCTTGCGCGTGTCTCGCGCATGGTCGCGTACACCGCGAGCGAGCAGGCGATGCAGCCGGTGACATACCAGTAGAACCACGACTCGCGCCCGGCCGCCTTGAACCAGAGCGCGACGAATTCGGCGGTGCCGCCGAAGAGCGACACCGCGAGCGCGTAGGGCAGGCCCACGCCCAGCGCGCGGATCCCGACCGGGAAGAGCTCCGCCTTCACCACCGCGTTGATCGACGTATAGCCCGACACGATCACGAGCGCCGCCATGATCAGCCAGAAGGCCTGCGTCACCGAGCTCGCCGTGCCGAGCGCGGTGAGCAGCGGTACGGTGAATGCCGTTCCCAGGATGCCGAAGCCGAGCAGCAGCGGCCGCCGGCCCACGCGGTCGGACAGCGCACCGAAGAGCGGCTGCAGGCACATGAAGACGGCGAGCGTCGCCGCCGACACGAGTGAGGCGTCCGTGCGCGTCAGCCCGACGGTGTTGACCAGGAACTTCTGCATGTAGGTCGTGTAGGTGTAGAAGGCCAGGGTCCCGCCCATCGTGAGCCCGACGACGATCAACACTTCGCGCGGGTGCGCCGCGAGGGCACGCAGTGCACCCGCCTGTACCCTGGGCGCCGTATTGCCCGCGAACGACTCCGTTTCGTCGATCCCGCGGCGCAGCCAGGCGGCGACGACCGCGAAACCCGCGCCGATCGCAAAGGGGATGCGCCAGCCCCAGGACTCGAGCTGCGCCTCGGTCAGCAGCACGAACTGCAGCAGGAGCAGCACCGCGAGGGCGAGCAGCTGCCCCATGATCAGCGTCACGTACTGGAAGCTGGCGTAGAAGCCGCGGTGCCCGCGGCCGGCGATCTCGGCAAGGTAGGTGGCGCTCGTGCCGTACTCACCGCCTACGCTGAGCCCCTGCAGCAGCCGCGCGAACACGAGCAGCACGGGCGCGGCCACGCCGATCGTCCCGTAGCCCGGCGTGACGGCGATCAGCAGCGAGCCGGCGCACATCAGCGTCACCGACGCCGTGAGCGCCACGCGACGCCCCCGCCGGTCGGCGAGGCGCCCGAAGAGCCAGCCGCCGAGCGGCCGCACCAGGAAACCGACGGCGAACACGGCCGCGGCATTCAGCAGCTGCGCGGTCCGGTCACCCGCCGGGAAGAAGACGTGGGCGAAATACAGCGAGAACGCCGCGTACGCGTACCAGTCGTACCATTCGACGAGGTTGCCGATCGAACCCCCGAAGATCGAGCGCAGGCGTCGCATCGCGCCATGCTAGCCGCGCAGCCGGCATGATGCATTCGGCAGCTTTCCGCGCGGCCGCCCCGTATCCTTGGCGCGAATGACCCGCCGTGCCACGCGCTTCGTGTCCATGCCACCGCTGGCCTGCCTGCTCGCGGCCCTCGGCGGCTGCGCCGCGACGTCGCGCCTGGAGCCGCCCGGAGTGGCCGCGCAGCCGCCGGCCATCACCACCCGCGAAGCGGTGGCCGAAGGCAACGGGCATCGGCGACAGGCCGAACGCCACCGCCCCGGCGAGAGCTCGACCGCCGAGATCGAGGCGCAGAACGCCGCGGCACAGCCTCCGCTCGACGCGCGCGAGCGACTCGACCACGCCCACGACCGCCTCTACACGAGGATGCAGCAGTTCGTCGAGGCGACCGATCGCCGGTTTGCACCGCAGGGCGGCGACCTGCGGCCGGTGCCGGCGGCACCGTTTCGCGTGAGCGTCGGCGGCGAAGCCATCGATCGCAGCGATGGCACCGACCTCGGCCTCGACCTCGATTTCGACATGACGCTGCGGCTGCCGAACACCGAGGAGCGGCTGCGCGTGTTCATCACGAGCAACGACGTCGATGAGGCACCGCGGGTCGCCGATGAAGGCTCGGCCGTGCGGGCCGGCCTGCGCTATGAGTTGCGCAAGTACCTCAACTTCGACATCGGCCTCAAGCTCGACGCGCCGCCCGTCGCCTTCATGTCACTGAAGTGGGCGCGCGAGATTGCCTGGGGGCGCTGGGACATCTACCCCTTCGCCAAGCTTTTCGCCGAGACCGAGGAAAGCGTCGGCTATGCTGCGGCGGTCACCGTCGACCGCTGGTCCGGCCAGCGGCTCCTGCGCAGCTCGAGCTACGTCAAGTGGCGCGACGACCGCGACCGCACCGAGTGGTCGCATACGCTGCTGTTTGCGCGGGCGCGCGAAATCATCGTACCGGACCGCTACGGCTCCTACCTGCGCGCCGGCGACATCGGGCGTGGCTGGGGCGTGAAGCTCCATGCGAACGGCAAGGACATGCACGGCGCCACGTACTACGAGGCATCGATCTTCCACAAGCGCCCGACCTGGAACACCTGGCTCTACTGGTTCGTCGAGCCACTGGTTCGCTGGGACCGCGAGTATGGCTGGCAGGCAGACCCGGGCATCCGCATCGGGATCGACGCCCTCTTCTGGGACCTCGCGCGCCCGGGAAGGCCGCGATGATGCGCCCGATCCGCAGCTTCGTCGTGCGCGGCGGGCGCATGACGGACGCGCAGCAGCGCGCGCTCGGGGAACTGTGGCCCCGCTACGGCCTCGACACGACGGATGAGCCGCTCGACCTCGATGCCTGCTTCGGCCGCCACGCCCCGCGCACGCTCGAGATCGGTTTCGGCAACGGCGATCACCTTGCGGCGCTCGCCGCGCGCCATCCCGGGCGCGACTTCGTCGGCATCGAGGTGCACCGCCCGGGCGTCGGGCGCCTGCTGCTGAGCTGCGATGCGCAGGGCAGCCACAACGTGCGCGCAATCTGTCGCGACGCGCTCGAGGTTCTCGAACACGCCCTGCCTGCCGCCAGCTTCGACGAGGTGCTGCTGCTCTTCCCCGATCCCTGGCACAAGAAGCGCCACCACAAGCGGCGCATCGTGCAGCCGCCGTTCATCGCGCTCGTGGCGAAAGTCCTGGTGCCAGGCGGCCGGTTCCACCTCGCGACCGACTGGGAGCCGTACGCGCAGGACATGCTCGCGCAGCTCAATGCCTCGGCCGAGTTCGAGAACCTCTCGCCCGACGGCGGCTACGCGCCGCGCGACGCAGCCCGTGCGCCGACGCGTTTCGAGCGCCGCGGCCACCGCCTCGGCCACGGCGTGTGGGACCTCAGCTACCGGCGCCGCTGACGGCTAGAACGCGGCCTTCAGCCCGTCGATCACGAACTGTACCGCGAGCGCCCCGAGGATGACGCCCAGCAGGCGGCTCGAGACGTTGGCGCCGGTCACGCCGATCACACGCATCAGGGGACCCGCGAGCCGCATGCAGAGCCAGGCGAGCGCGAGCACGGCCAGCACGCCGGCAAAGAGCGCCGCCCAGTGCGCGGGCTCGCGCGTGATCGAGACCGGGCCGAACCAGAGGAGGATCGTGGCGAGCGCGCCCGGCCCCGCGATGAACGGAAATGCCAGCGGAAACACCGAGATGTCGGCACGCTGGCGGTTCTCGGCGGCCTCGCGACTGGAGGTGCGGGTGCCGGACTCGCGCGCGAACACCATCTCGAGCGCAATCAGGAACAGCAGCAGGCCGCCGAAGATGCGGAAGGCCTCGAGGCTGATGCCCATCGCCTCGAGGAACACCGCGCCGGCGAGCGCAAACAGCAGCAGGATCGCCGCGGAGAGGATGATCGCCTTGCGCGCCATGCGCCGGCAATATGTTTCGTTCGCGCCTTCCGTGAGGCTCACGAACAGCGGCAGCAGCGACACGGGCTCGACGACGACGAAGAAGACGATGAAGAACTTGATGACCTGGTCGAACATGATGCTGCGCGACAAATTTCCCGCTTGAAAGCGCCGCTTCGCGGGCGCACGATGGAATCGTCACATCAGGATAGCAGTTCGGCCCGGAGGCGCAGATGTCAGTTCTCCTCCCGACGATTGGTGCCTGGTATCGCCTCGATGGCGGCGAATCCTTCGAGGTGGTCGCCTACGACGCGGACGATGGCACCGTCGAGATCCAGTACTTCGACGGCACCGTCGAGGAGATGGACATCGAGGACTGGGAAACGCAGGGGGAAGAGAACCGCCTCGAGGAAGTCGAGCCGCCCGAGGACTGGAGCGGTTCGGTCGACGTCGACGCCGACCTCGAGCGCGACACGCGCAGCCCCGATGAATACGAGGACGGTCGCGGCCAGCGGGCCGGCCCGCTAGACGGCCTCGACATGTTCGAATGATGCGGCGTCGACCGCATCATCCAGCAGCACGTACCCCGCTTCTACCCTGACCGGTATCGCGGTCAGCGCACGGCCCGCGCACGGTCCCGCCACGCAGGCTCCGGTCGACTTCTCGAACAGCGCGCCGTGCGACCTGCAGAGTATGAGGCTGCCGTCAGGCGTCAGGAACTCGTTGCGCCGCAGGTCGAGGCCGTGGCCTGCGTGCGGGCAGCGGTTCACGAAGGCCTGCACGCCGCCCGGCGCGCGCACGAGGAAGCCGCGCAGCGGCCAGTCACCTTCGCCGAACACGAAGCCGCGCGCCCCGCCCGGCGGAATCTCCTCGAGCGCGCACAGCACGCGCGAGAGATCGATTTCCATCAGCCCGCCCCGGTGAAGCCGCGCGCATCCAGCGCGCGCACGTCGCGCCGCCGCCACCAGACGAGCGCGATGCCCGGAATGGCCGCGATGAACGACACGAGATAGAAGGTGGGCCAGCCGGCACGGTCGGCGAGGAAGCCGGCCGGCACGCCGAGGTAGGTCCGCGGGATCACCGCGATGGCCGACAGCAGCGCATACTGGAACGCGCTGAAGCGCTGGTCGCACAGCGCGAGCACGAACGCCGTGAGCGCGACCGAGCCCATGCCGCCGGCGAGATTGTCGACCGCGATAGCGGCGATCATCAGCACGTGGTTCTTGCCCGCGACCGCGAGTGCCATGTAGGTGAGGTTCGACACGGCCTGGAAGCTGCCGAACCACAGCATCGCCCGGTAGAGCCCGAGGCGGATCATCCAGAGCCCCCCGAGCACGGTGCCGCTGATCGTCGCCAGCGCCATCGTCGTCTTGGTGACGACGCCGATCTCCGCCTTGGAGAAGCCGAGGTCCATCAGGAACGGCGTGAACAGGCGCAGCGAAAACGCGTCGCCCACCTTGTAGACGACCAGCAACACGATGAGCGCGAGCGCACCGGGACCCGCGAGCAGCTGGCGCAGCGGCACGGAGATCGACTCGCGCAGGCTGCCGGGCGGCGCCGCGCGCTGCGCGGGCTCGGGCGCCGCGAGCGTACCGGCCGCCAGCACGACCATGGCCCCCGCCAGCATCAGGTAGGCGATCTTCCAGCCGAAGTACTGCGCGACGATCAGTGCGATGGAGAAGGAGAACCAGGCGGCCGCGCGATAGCCGACCGATGTCGCCATGGCCGCGAGGCCCCGCTCGTGCGCTCGCGCGACGTCGGCCGTATAGGCATTGATGACGATGTCCTGCGAGGCCGACAGGAAGCCGATCGCGAGCGCCAGCATCGCGACCGAAGTCAGCGCCTCGGCGGGCGAGTAGAGCGCGTTCGCCGCGATCACTGCCGCCAGCGCGAGCTGCAGCACGAAGATCCAGCCGCGCCGCCGGCCGATGAATGGCAGCCGGTAGCGGTCGATCAGCGGCGCCCACAGGAATTTCCACGCATAGGGCAACCCGACGAGCGTGAGCAGGCCGATCTGCGTGTTCGAGACGCCGTAGTCCTTGAGCCAGGCCTGCAGCGTGCCGTCGGTCAGGTTGTAGGGCAGGCCCGAGGCGAGGCCGAGCGCCAGCACCGCGACCATGCGCGGCTCGCGCAGCACGTCGCGGAAGCGCGGCCTCGGGGCGGGTTGCGCGGTCGTCACAGGCGCTTCAGGCGGTAGTCGATGACGAGCGGCGCGTGGTCCGAGAACCGGCCTGCCGTGTGGATCGAGGCACGCTGCGCGGCGCCCGCCAGCCCCGGGCTCGCGACCTGGTAGTCGATGCGCCAGCCGACGTTCTTCGCGCGCGCCTGGCCACGGTTCGACCACCACGTGTACTGGTCGGGCCGCGGGTCGACCGCGCGGAACGCGTCGATGTACCCGAGGTCGTCGAACACCCGGTCGAGCCAGGCACGCTCCTCGGGCAGGAAGCCGGAGTTCTTCTGGTTCGACTTCCAGTTGCGCAGGTCGATCGGCTTGTGGGCGATATTCCAGTCGCCGCACAGGATGAACTGCCGCCGCTTGCGCTTGAGCGCCGCGAGATGCGGGAGGAACGCGTCGAGGAAGCGGAACTTCGAGGCCTGCCGCTGCGGTCCCGATGACCCCGATGGCAGGTACAGCGACACGACGGACAGGTCGCCGAAGCGCGCCTCGAGGTAGCGCCCCTCGTCGTCGAATTCGCGCACGCCGAAGCCGCGGGCCAGTGCATCGGGCTTGCGCTTCGCATAGAGCGCGACTCCCGAGTAGCCGGGGCGCTTCGCGTCATGGAAGAAGCGGTGGTACCCGGGGATATCGATCGGGTGGCCGTCGAGCTGGTGCGCCTGCGCCTTCGTTTCCTGCAGGCAGATGACGTCGGCATCCTGCCGCGCGAGCCACTGGAAGGCGCCCTTCGCCGCGGCGGAGCGGATACCGTTCGCGTTCAGCGTGACGATGCGCATCCGCGCATGATAGCGTCCCGCCGCGCCTGCAGGACCCCGACATGCACGACCACCAACGCGAGTTCCTCGACCTGGCCCTGTCCCGCGACGCCCTGCGGTTCGGGCGGTTCACCCTGAAGTCGGGACGCGAGAGTCCCTATTTCTTCAATGCGGGCCTGTTCAACGACGGCGAGGCACTGGCGGTACTCGGCCGCTGCTATGCGGCGGCGATCGTGCGCTCCGGCCTCGCGTTCGACATGCTCTTCGGGCCCGCCTACAAGGGCATCCCGCTCGCCGCGGCGGCCGCGATCGCGCAGGCGCGCGAGCACCGGCGGAGCGTGCCTTGGGCCTTCAACCGCAAGGAGGCGAAGGACCACGGCGAGGGCGGCCACATCGTCGGCCATCGCCTCGAAGGGCGCGTGCTGATTGTCGACGACGTGATCACCGCGGGCACCGCGGTGCGCGAGTCGGTGGCGCTGATCCGTGCGTCGGGTGCCCAACCGGTGGGCATCGCGCTCGCCCTCGACCGGCAGGAGCGCGGCCAGGGCGAGCGCTCGGCGGTGCAGGAAGTGGAGGCGGAATACGGCCTGGCCTGCGTCAGCATCCTGAGCCTTGCCGGGCTGATCGATGCGCTCGGCGGGGCAAAGGGTGATGCCGGTCGCATTTCCGGCGAGCACCGCACCGCCCTGGAGGACTACCGGCGGCGGTATGGCGTAGCGTAGGCGCGGCCTGCTCGTGCAGAATACCGCCATGCCCCGCTGGACCGTCCTGTCCGTCGCGCTCGCCCTCGCAGCCGTTGCCGCGGGCCCCGCCCGCACCGCCAACAACAGCGCGCGCAAGCCCGAAAGCAAGGGCGAAGTCTCCTACAAGTGGACTGACGAGAAGGGCATCACCCACTACGGCGACTATGTGCCGCCCGAGTACGCCAAGCGCGAGCGCGCGGTGCTCAACCAGGAAGGCGTCGTGATCCGCAAGCTCGAGGCGGAGAAGACCCCCGAGCAGCGCGCGGCCGATGCCCTGCGCCAGCGCGACGTCGAATCGCGCAGGCAGCACGACCAGTTCCTGCTCACGACCTACACGTCGGTGAGCGACATCGAGACCCTGCGCGACCAGCGGCTCGAACAGATCGTCGGCCAGTCCAGTGCCGCACAACAGTATGTCGATTCGCTCAATTCGCGCCTCACGGGCCTGCAGGCGCGGGCGCAGCTGTTCAAGCCCTACAGCAGCGACGCTGCCGCGCGGCGCATGCCCGACGACCTCGCCGCCGACCTCGTGCGCACCGTGAGCGAACTGCGCGTGCAGAGCAATGTGCTCACCACGAAACAGCGCGAGCACGCTGACGTGGCACAGCAGTTCCAGGCTGATATCGAGCGCTTCGCCGAATTGCAGGCAGGACGCGCACAGCGCTGACGCCGGGCGGCCGGCGGGCCGCAGGCGCGGCGCGCGTCAGCGCCCCGTATGCCCGAAGCCGCCCGCGCCGCGGGCGCTCGCGACGAAGTCGCCGACCACCTCGAGCTCGACCTGCACCACCGGGACCACGACCAGCTGCGCGATGCGCTCGCCGGGCTGCACGACATAGGC
>CAZRLI010000031.1:0-10757 GCA_964600535.1 uncultured Steroidobacteraceae bacterium
CACGTGAACTACAAGGGCATCGAGGTGTACAAGCTGACGACCTGGGTGCAGGGCCCGGCGATGCTGCAGGCCCTCAACATCCTCGAGAATTTCGACCTCGGGGCCATGGGCTACAACAGCGCCCGCTACATCAACACCGTCTACCAGGCGATGAGCCTCGCGTTCGCGGATCGCGATTTCTACTACGGCGACCCGTACTTCCCGCCGGCGGAGCCGATACAGGGGCTGCTGTCGAAGGACTATGCCCGCGCGCGCGCCAGGCTGATCCGCGCCGATCGCAACGACCCGGACATCCGTCCGGGCGACCCCTATCCCTTCCAGGGCGGCCACAACCCCTATCTCGCGAGCCTCGCGAAATGGCACACGGTACCGTCGGCCCACGTGTCGGCGCCGCCGAGCGCGGCGCGACTCGAGGCGCTGCAGCGGCAATTCACCAGCGGCACGACATCCGTGGTCGCGGCCGACAAGGCCGGGTGGGTCGTGTCGGTGACGCCCAGCGGCGGCTGGGTGCCGGCGGTGATCGCCGGCCGCACCGGCATCGGGCTGTCGCAGCGCATGCAGAGCTTCGTGCTCGACGCCGACGAGAATCCATTCAATGTCCTCGAGCCGGGCAAGCGCCCGCGCGCCACCTTGACACCAGGCCTTGCGCTGAAGGATGGCCGGCCGCTGATGGCCTTTGCCGTGCAGGGCGGGGACACCCAGGACCAGAACCTGCTGCAGTTCTTCCTCAACATGGTCGAGTTCGGGATGACGGTCCAGGAGGCGACCGAGGCGGCGAACGTCAACAGCTACCAGATGCGTGCGTCGTTCGGCGGCCA
Source organism: uncultured Steroidobacteraceae bacterium (assembly GCA_964600535.1). Lineage (GTDB taxonomy): Bacteria > Pseudomonadota > Gammaproteobacteria > Steroidobacterales > Steroidobacteraceae > CADEFQ01. Next base: position 819 of record CAZRLI010000031.1, read on the forward strand.
TGAATCGCAGCCCGGGCGCATCCTGCTCGCCGATGCCACCCCGCCCTGGGTGCGCGACGAGTTGCGGCGCATGGGCTACACGCTGCAGTTCACCGAACGCTCATCCGGCCCGATCAACGCGCTGTGGCTCGACCGCGCGCACGGCACGATCTGGGGCGGTTCCAGCAATCACGGCGAGGACTACGGCATCGCCTGGTAGCGCTGCGCTCACACCGCGGCGCTTGCCAGCAGGTCCTCGCCCGCGTCGATGTCGGCCACGCTGACCGGGCGGCCTTGCAGGAATCGCGCGCAGTCGCGTGCCGGCGCCGGTTGCGCGAACAGGAAGCCCTGCGCGAAGCGGCAGCCGAGCTTGCGCAGCATCTCGAGTTGCGGCCAGCCCTCGACGCCTTCGGCGATCACGTCCATTTGCATGTGCCGCGCCATCGCGAGGATCGCACCGACGATCGCGAGGTCGCTCGGGTCGGTGACGAGGTCACGGACGAAGCTGCGATCGACCTTGAGGTAGTCCACGCGCCAGCGCTTGAGGTAGGCGAGGCTCGAATACCCGGTGCCGAAGTCGTCGATCGCGACCCGCACGCCAAGCGCGCGCAGGTCGTTGATGACGTCTTCGTTCGATTCGCCCTGCCGGCCCTCGAGCTGCTCGAACATCGCGCCTTCCGTCAGCTCGACCTGCAGCAGCGCCGGCGCCAGATCATGGGTGCGCAGGGCCGCTTCGATCGAGTGCCTGAGGTTGCCGCGCCGCAGCTGCCCGGCCGAGACGTTGAGGGCGACCGGCACGGGCACGAGGCCCTGTGCCCGCCACCCGGCGAGGTCCGCCGCCGTGCGTTCGAGCACGAACTGGCCGATCGGCACGATCAGGCCGCTCTCCTCCGCGACCGGGATGAAGCGGGCGGGCGAGATATAGCCGTCGCGGGGATCGCGCCAGCGCAGCAAGGCCTCGAGCGCCACCACGCGCCGCGACTCGATGTCGATCAGCGGCTGGTAGTGCACGCCGAGCTGCCCGCCGGCGAGCGCAGCGCGCAGCCGCGCCTCGATCGCCACGCGCTCCTTGAGCTTGCGATCCATGACCGGGCTGAACACCTGGAAATTGTTGCGGCCCCGGTCCTTGGCCTGGTACATGGCCGTGTCCGAATGCCGCAGCAGCGCATCGGCATCGAGGCCGTCGCGCGGATAGAGGCTCACGCCGATGCTGGCCGTCGTGACCAGCGGCCGGCCGTCGATCACGACCGGCGTCGCGAGCGCGGCGTTGATGCGCACCGCGGTTTCATTGGCCTGCTCGCTGCCCTTGACGACACCGAGTACGACGATGAACTCGTCGCCGCCCATGCGTACGACGACATCCTCGCCGCGCACGGCTTCCCGGATGCGGGCCGCGACGGCCTGCAACAACTTGTCTCCCGTCTCGTGGCCGCGCGTGTCGTTGACGTGCTTGAAACGATCGAGGTCGAGGAACAGCACCGCGAGCGGCGCGCCGGAGCGCTGCGCGGCGGCGATCGCCCCGGGCAGGTGGGCGGCGAGGAACAGCCGGTTCGGCAGGCCGGTCAGCTGGTCATGGTGGGCGAGGTGGTCGAGGCGCTGCTGGTTGTCGAGCAGCTGCGCTTCGATCTTGCGACGGATGACGTCGCCCTGTTCGGCTTCGGCGATGAAGTCCCGGTGCCGGCGGTCAACGGCCTGCGCCCGGCGGCGCAACAGCCACAACAACCCCCCGGCCGTGAGGACCGCCGCGAACAACAGCGCGGCGAACACCGAGTGAACGAGCGCAGTCCCGTTGGACATAATTCAGAGGCAACGATGAGCGTTGCGGCAATATCGGCCAGGTCCGGCCCGATCTGCAGTGCGCAGGCCACAGAAACCCGACCCGGACCCGCCGGTAGGCTGCCCGGCAGCGCCGCCCCCCCGGCTAATGCGCCTGCGCCGAAGCTGCCGGATAGATGATCTCGAATCGCTGCACCACGACCGGCGTGCGGCCGATTTCCGCGCGCGACTTTCCCGCCAGCTGCCCCGCCCAGGCGCGGGCATGCACCTGCCGCCAGGCCCCGACTTCCCGCAGCCCGGGGCCCTCCGCTTCGAGCTGGCGGGCGCCGATCTCGTCGAATGGCACGATCTCGACGCCGGTGATGCGCCAGATCAGGGCCGGCGTGCCGTCGAAGTGCGTCACCACGACGTACGCGCCGACCCTTGGCGCCTCGCCGAGCGAGAAGGTGCCGGTCTTGAAGCCCCCGAGGATCAGCGGCAGCAGGCGCGCGAACATCTCCTCGGAGCTGCCGAGCGTCCGCACCGTGTAGTCGCCGAGCGGCTCGCCGGGCCGCGCCACGCGCGCCGCGGCGACGAACGCCTCGACGCGCGCATCGGGCGCACCCGCGCTGGCGGGCACGCCCGATACCGCGATCAGGAGGCAGCCCGCGGCCCACAGCCAGGGGCGCGGCTTGCGCCGCGCGCCTGCCGGAGGGTCGCCGCCCACCGTCCGCGTTGTCATCAGAATTTCCACTTTGCGTTGATGCCGAACTGCCGCTTGTTCGCCAGCGGATAGAAGAACGCGCGTTCGAGCGTCGTCGTGCCCGGCACGTTGTTCTGCGCCGGATTGGCATTGACGTGCTGCGGCACGTTGAGGTTCAGCTGGTCGACATAGCGCGTCACCGAGGACGGCGTACGGTCGTCCGTCAGGTTGTTCACGAAGAACGTGACGGCCCAGTGGTCGTTCTCCACGCCGGCGCTGAGGTTCATCAGCACCTGTTCACCGGTGTGCGCCAGGTCGAAGATCTGGTCGTACTTGCGGTCCGTGAACGAGATGTCGCCACGCACGAAGCCCGACTTCTGCTCCCCGACCGGGAACGTCACCTTGCCGTAGGCACTCGCCTGCTGTTCGGGGACGCCGAACAGCTTCTTGCCCTTGAGCGAGGAGTTGCCGAACAGTTGCAGCGCCTCGGCGTCCGTCAGCTCCTTGAATTTCGCATCGGTCAGCGAGTACGTGAAGCCGGCGGTGAAGCTGTCGGTCACCGCGGCCTCGAGCTCGAGCTCGGCTCCCTTGATCTCGGTACGGCCCGCGTTGCGGATATAGGACTGCGTCCCGCCGGTCGGCGGCGGGAACGTGAAGCTCGCCGTGATCTGCTGGTCCTTCCAGTCGATGTAGTAGAGCGCGAGGTTCGCCATCAGCCTGCCGTCGAGGAAGCGGTTCTTGGTGCCGACCTCGTAGTTCCAGCTCTCTTCCTCATTGGCGAAGCGCAGGGCCGGCGGGAAGCGCGGGTCGGCGTTGATGACGCCCGGCTTGTTGCCCTTGGCGACGTTCGCGTAGACCATGTTCTGCGGCGTCAGCTTGAACGTCGTCGTCACGCGCGGCGAGACGGAGTCGAAGGTGTTCTCGACGAGGGGCGCGGTCGGCCGCGCGATCGCGTTGTAGTTGCCGATCGTGTCCTCGGCATAGCGCAGCTCGGCGGTCGCTTCCCACCGGTCGGTGAAGTCGAAGCCGAGCGAGCCGAACAACGCCACGTTGTCGACCCGCGTTTCGCCCGAGAACACCGTCGGCGCCGTGACGAGGAAATGCCGTTCCTCGAGCGAGCGACGGCTCTCGTAGTAGTACGCACCGACCATGTAACGGAAGCGCGCCGCGCGGTCCGACTCGAGGCGCAGCTCGGTCGACCATTCGTCGCGGTCGGTCACCTCGTTGCGCATCACGCCGCCATTGCGCACGGGGTCGCTGGTGGCGCGCACGTAGCCGGGCGCGCCCGGCACCGTGGTGATGCCGAAGGCGGTGGCGCCCTGGTAGGTCGAGTCGTAGCCGTACTCCATCTCGGTGCTGAACAGGCCCGAGTTCGAGACCAGCGTGAGCCCCGCCGGCAGGTCGAAGGACAGTTGCAGCGACAGGCGCGTGGAGTCGCGGTGCAGCCCGTCCGTGCCGTTGAGGCCGGCGCGATCGAGCGTCGCCTCGCGCGCTTCCCGCACTTCGCCGCAGTAGTACTGCCGGGCGACGTTCAGGTAGCAATTGTTGGCGAAGCGTTCCTGCAGGGTGATGGCCGCGAGGTCGTCGCGGTCGCGCGTGTAGCCACCCGAGAGGATCGCCGAGATGCCCTCCGTCGGGCGCCACTCGAGCGAGGCGTTGAAGTTGGTCGACTGCTCGCCGCCGATGCGGTCCTTGTCGAGCGTGTTGCGGTACATGCCGTCCATCGTGTAGTAGCGGCCGTGCACCATGTAGAAGAGCCGGTCATCCACGATCGAGCCACGCGACAGCAGGTTCACCTCGGTGTCACCGTACTCGGCGAGCCGCGCGCTGACGGCGTTCTCCGGCACGTTGCCGCCCTTCTTGGTGATGAGGTTGATCGCACCCGAGAAAGTGGCGCGGCCGAACAGCGCCGCCTGCGGCCCCTTGATCACCTCGATCCGCTCGACGATGTCGAAGGGAAACGAGAGGACCGAATCGGAATACGGGATGCCGTCGATGAAGACCTGCGCATTGCCCTCGCCGAGGATGTTGGACATGCCGCGGATCACGGGCCGGCTGACGCCGCCCTGCACGCCGTAGCGATTCACCTTTTCGAAGGAGAACCCCGGCGTGAAGCGCGACACATCGAACATGTCGCGCGCACCGCGCTCCGTCAGCTGCTCATTGGTGAAGGCGGCAACGGCGATCGGCACATCCTGCAGCCGCTCCTCCTGCTTGCGCGCGGTGACGACGACTTCCTCGAGCTGCGACCACGCGGGCGGGCTGGCGATCGCAAGCGCCAGCAGGCCGAGCGGCAGCGCCGCGACGCGGCGGTAGTTTGACAGGAACATATCTCCCCCTTTCATGACGTGGTGCGTTCGACCCACTGATCGCGCAATTCGTCGATCAGCAGGCGCTCATAGAAATCCCGCGATTCGGCGGCGGCCGCCTCGAGCAGCTGCCCGATCTCCTGCGCCGTCGCCTGCACGCGGCAGGCGTCGAATCGGCCGCGGAAGACCTGCTGCGCATAGATCACGCGCGCGGCCTGCCGGCCGGCACGCGCGGCCTTGAGCCAATAGTCCTCCGCGACACAGATGTCGGCCGGGGCATCCGCACGACCGCGATCGACGAAGAGGCCGTAGACGAACTGCGCCTGCCGATAGCCCCCATCCGCCGCGCGCTTCATCTCCTCGGTGGCGCGCCGGCTGTCGCCGCTGTACGCAAGCACCCGCGCGAGCTGGTAACGCTGGCGCAGGTTCGACGGGTCGCGCTCCACCGCCGCACTGCAGGCGGCGAGTGCCCGCGGCACGTCGACCTTCGATCCCGGCACGCCCGGCGCGACGATGTCCGGGTCCTCCGGGTGCGAGGCGAGCCGGTCGCAGTCCGTGACAGGGGTCGCCGCCGCCGCCGTGCCGGGCGCGGCCTTCGAATACTGCGCCGGTACGGTCGTGGCGCGCGTGCGCGCGCCGAGCCGGGCCGCGAGGTCCGAGACCAGCAGCCGGTCGTAGTAGTCACCGGCATCGGCCACCGCGGCGTCCAGGAAGGACTTCATCTCGGCGGGCGTTGCCCCGACACGGCAGGCGTCGAACCGGCCGTTGAGCACGTGCCGCACGTAGCTGATGCGCGCGGCCTGGCGACCGGCGCGTGCCGAGCGCAGCCAGTAATCCTCGGCGATGCAGGGTTCGGCCGGCGCACCGGGCCGGTGCCGGTCGATCAGCAGGCCGTAGACGAACTGCGCCTGGCGGTAGCCTTCGTCCGCCGCGCGCTTCATCTCGGCGTTGGCGCGCTCGCCCTGCCCGGCATATGCCAGCACCCTCGAGAGCTGGTAGCGGGCGCGGACGTTGTCCGGATGCAGCGCGATCTCCGCTTCGCAGGCGGCGATGGCAGCGGGCAGGTCGACCTTCGCGCGCGGCACCGGCGGCGCGATCACGTCCTGGTCCTCGGGATTGGCCGCGAGCCGGTCGCACTGCGTCGGCGGATAGTCACGGGCGGCCGCACAAGCCGCGACGGCGAGCGCCGCGATCATCAGGCAAGACCTGCGCATCGATCCTCCTCCTACCAGCATGTCGCAACCCCCGGGATCTCGCCGCGTGCGGCCTCCAGTTCGGGCGGCAGCACGGCGTCATAGGCGGGCCACCAACGGAACGGCCTCTCGGGTTCGACGTAGGTGGTCGCGAGCAACCCGCCCTTTGTACGGAAAAAGTACAGGTTGCCTGTCTGCGTGCCGAACGGGCCGTGCGGCACCCCGGGCGGCCGCCAGAAATACGCGCCCGGCCGCATCACCCCGCGGTCGCCATGCACCTCGCCCGACAGCAGGTACATTTCCTCCACGGTCGGGTGCACCTCGGAGCGCTCGGCCCAGCGCATCGGCATCGTGCCGAGCACCCAGGTCGTGTCGCGCGTGACGGGATCCTGGTAGAGCATCTTGCGGCCCGCGCCCGGGGGGAACTCCGGATGGAAGTTGCCGGTGTAAGGGACGTCGTAGAGACTCTTGCGCAGCACGAGTCGGCGCTCGTCCCAGGCGATCGGTTCGGCGGCGCGCGCCGGGGTGCCCGAGAAGAACTCGAGCACGATGGCCCCCGTTGCACTCGTCCAATCCCCGCACGCATGGCCGGCCGGAAGATGCGCGAAGGTCATCGCGGGATAGCTCGCCCCGCCGATCACCAGCTCGCCGTCGAGCACGAGGAATTCCTCATCGACGGTGAGCGCGCCTGCGGGCAGCGAGACTCCGGGCGGATAGCGCACCAGCAGGCTGCGCGCACCGCTCTCGTCGTCTTCGCTCAGCAGGCGTGTCTCGACCCCGGGGCGCGCGCCATCGAGTGTCCTGGGGCGCCACGGGATGCGCTGCGACTGGACGAATTCGATGCGGGGGCGGGACATCAGGGTTCCTCGCGCGTCGCCGGCGAGCCGGTAATCACCCGCATCAGTCCCGCCATCGACTCATCGAGCGCCGCGCGGCTGCGATGCTGGAACTCCGGCTCGTCAGCCAGCGCCGCGATCCCGTCGGGCGCCAGCGTCCCGGCGCGCGCCAGTGCCAGCTCGAGCGCGATCCGGCGCGCCCGCTCGACGTGCAGTTGCGAGGCGAGTTCGAACAACAGTGCGGCCAGTGCCGCGGCATCGGGCGCCACGGGTGGCCTGGCTTCGCTGCTCATGCCGGCTTCTCCGCTTCGAGGACCGCCCAGGGGAAATGCCACTCGGCGCGCGGCGGCCAGGCGAGCGAGTCCAGCCGGCCGCGCGCGCGCTCGTCAAACGCGACCCAGCGTGCATGGGCGAGTCCCGCCTGCGCCGCCATGGCCGGCAGGTCCGCGGCCATCATCAAGGGCATGAAGGGCTCGTTGTTGCGCCAGCCATGCCCGACCATCGCCAGGTCGCGGAAAGCGTCGCCGGTGCGCTGGAAGTCGAGGAAGCGCAGCAGCCCCCCCGGCGCCAGCACGCGCACGGCCTCCGCGAACAGCTTGCCGATTTCATCGACCGGCATTTCGTGCACGAGCATCGTCGAGGTGACGAGGTCGGCGCTGCCTGCCGCGAGCCCGCTCGTGGTCGCGTTCGCCTGCCGGAACTGCACCGCCAGACCCCGCTCGCCGGCGCGGCGCGCGGCAAGGCGCACGCACGGCGCCGACAGGTCGATGCCGATCACCTCGGCCTCGGGAAAGGCCGCCTTGAACGGCCAGGTCGACTTACCGAAGCCGCAACCGAAGTCGACGATCCGCCGATAGGCCCGCCGCGGGACGGCGGTGTCGACGAACAGCCTGTGGAAGCGGTAGTCGTCGTTTTCCCCGAGCATCACCAGCTTCGCACCGAGCTCGTATACGAGTGCCGACGCATCGTCACGCCAGACGCCGCCCGGCTGCACGTGGATGTCGCAACCCGTGTACCAGCCCGGCAGCGCCAGCTGCGGATCGAGCGTCGCGCTCGCCGGCCCCTCGGCCGGCGGGATGACGCAGCCGCCTGCCCTGACTGCATCGCCCACCGCGCGCCACAACATCTGCTGGGCACCGCGCTCGAGCCAGGCAAACCAACCGTAGGTCGGCAGCGCATCGACGCGCCGCGCGGGCGCAGCCTCGTACTCGCGCCGCAGTTGCGGGTACACGGTATCCGCCCAGCGTCGCCGCAGGGTGAGGACGAAGTCGAGCGCGGCCCCGCGCGCGATCTGGTCGGCGGTCATGTCATGGTGCTCCGCCCCGGGTGCCCACGAGCAGGATGCGCTCGCCTGCCGCCCCGCGCAGCAGCGCCGAGCCAACCCGGCCCTCGACCTCGAAGGCCACCACCGCCATGCCGGCCGGCAAGCCGCCCGCGGGCTCGGGCCGTGCCGAGGCGACGGCCGGGTACTCGTCGAGTTCGATCAGCGATCCGCTCCCGAGCTTCACCAGGCCGTGTGCATGCAGGGTATCGTCGGGCAGGCCATTGGCGCGCGAAATCACCTGCACCCGCGTGCTGACCGGCGCATCGGTCTCGTTGCCGAAGTGCGCATAGCTCTCGAACATGCGTCGCACGTCGCGACCGCCCGCAACGACGATGAACACGCGGCCCACCGGCGCCTGCGCGCGCGCCAGGTCGAGGCCGCTGCCCGCGCCGACCTGCGTGAAGTAGAGGCACTCGCCCGCGGGTCCGACCGCCTGCATGGCGCGAATCATCGGGAACCGCGCGAGGCTCGCGGGCCCGCCGATGATGCGAAAGGGCGAGTCCGCGAGGCGCGCCGCGAGGCAGTCCACGTCCTCGACGACGATTTCGCTGACATTCCAGCCGAAGGTCGTGAGCGCGCGCCAGCCGGCGGCGCGCGGCTCGGCGACGAAGCGCAGGGCCACGCTTTCGCCGCCGGCGGGTTCGAGGGTCAGTTGTTCGCGCCCCGCCAGTACCGGTGCCTCCCAGTCGCGCGCGAGGGCCTCGCTCACTGCACCCCGCGCCGTGACCCGGTAGTCGAGCCAGCGCGTATACGCGGCCTCGACGACGCCGAGGTCGGGCACCGTGTAGGTCACTTCGAGGATGCGGCCAAGGCGCGGCGCCACGCACAGGTCAAGCATGGGCGGCCCTTCCCTGCCCGATCAGCCCGTCGACCTCGACCACGCAGCGCCGGAAGCGGGACAAGCCGGCGCCCACGAGCACGAGGGCGAGCATGCCGATGGTGGCCGCCTCGATCGTCATTGCATACCGCAGCTTGCCGGGATCGCCCAGCAGATCGGTCATCAGGCCGACCGGCGGGGGACCGAGCAGCTGGCCGAAGACACCGATGCAGAGGTAGTAGAGTGCCGTCGCCTGCGACTTGATCTGCCCGGGTGCGATGAGCGTGATCGAGGCCGGGCCTGCCGCGGCCGCCATGGCCTGCCCGGTGAATGCGAACAGCTGCATCGCCACAGCGAGCTCCGCGCTCGGCATGAGCGGATAGAGCGCAAAACCAGGCACGGCGAGGGCGAGCCCCGTCCACAGCGCCCGCAGGGTCGCGTCCTTGTGCCCGGCCGCGATCCAGCGCTTCGTGAGCGCGATGCCCGCGAGCGTGCCGAGCGGCCCGCCGATGAAGAACAGCACGCCGGTTGCGATGCCCACCTCGCGCACGCTCCAGCCCCAGGTGCGCCCGAAGAGCGCCACGTTCCAGAACGAGAGCGATCCCATCGTCACGACCGCCGCCGAGCCGATGAAGAGGGCGCCGAAGGCCGTCCAGCGCTTGCGCATGAAGCGCAGCGCCGCAGCGAGCGATGCGCGGCCCGCGGCATCCGCGTCCAGTTCTCTATGCACCTGGTCCTGTCGCCGCGGTTCGCGGATCGTCAGCATCAGTGCCGCGAGCACGAATCCGGGCAGGCCGACGATCACGAAGGCGAGCTGCCAGTTGCGCAGGTCCCCGACCAGCGGCAGGTTCACCGGCGGGAGTGATGCGATGTGGTGGACCAGCGGGCCACCGAACAGGAACGCGGTCCCGGCGCCGATGAAGGTCCCCGCCATGAACAGGCTGAGCGGTGGCGCGCGGCGCTCCCTCGGGAAATAGTCGCTGATCAGCGAGACGCTGCAGGGCGCGACGCTCGCCTCGCCGA
>CAZRLI010000032.1:0-10753 GCA_964600535.1 uncultured Steroidobacteraceae bacterium
GGTAACGGTTGCGCACGCACAGGTTCTCGTCGCCGCTCAGGCAGTCGCGGCACTTGCCGCAGCCGATCCAGGGAAACACCGCCTTCCTGCTGCCGATCAGCCCCTTGTCGGCGTCGGGGCCGACCTCGTCGACGACGCCGGCGATCTCGTGGCCGAGCGTGAAGGGCAGCGTCATGCCGCGCGTGGTGTCGAGCTTCCAGGTGCCACTGAAGTCCGGGGCCGGGCCGGCCGCGGTGGCGGTGGCGGCAAGGGCCAACAGGAACGCGGATACGAACAGGCTTTTCATCGATGACTCCATGGTGCCGGGTTCTCGGTTATTCGGTTGTTCAGCTTCGGCGTAGTGTGTGTCAACAACCGGATAACCGAAAACCCGGCGCCGCCTCCGACCGCAGCACGGCCTCGCTGCGGTCACGCGGGCAACGGGCAATGGCGGGCGAGGAGGTGCAGGCAGATGATCGGGCACCGATCGTCGAGCCAGAAAGGTGAATGCAATGACGCTGAAGCCCTCCCCGACACTCGCCATGCTGCTGTGCCTGCTGGCCACGGGCAACGCCCTGGCTGCCGACCCGACGCCGGCTTCCACGGCCGCACCCGCACCCGCAGCCGACCCGCGCGAACTGCCCTGGCGCTTGATCCCGAACATCCCCGACGCGGCCGAAGCCTATTGGGCACCCGATTCGCGCCACCTGATCGCCCAGACGCGCGACCCGCGGGCCATTCCCTCGAAGCACGGCGGCCTCGGCGCGCTCACCTGGATCTTCACCGACGACGGCAAGGAGATGTGGAACGTCAACGACCACGGCCAGGACGGCTGCTCCTTCTTCTTTCCCGACGGCCAGCGCGTCGTATGGACCTCTACCCGGGACAACATGTCGATGCCCGTCGGCAATTGGTCGGACTCCGACGACTACCCGCAGGGCGCCGAGCTCTACAGCTCCGACCTGCACGGCGGCAACATCCAGCGGCTCACGAACAACCGGTGGTACGAGGCCGAGGTCTCGGTCTCGCCCGATGGCCGATGGATCACCTTCGGCCGCCAGATCGACGGCAAGATGGATATCTGGGTGATGCGCCCGGACGGCAGCGGCGAGTTCCAGGTCACGCGTACCGACGACTGGCAGGAAGGCGCGCCGTTCTTCATGCCGGACAGCGAGCACATCATCTTCCGTGCCTGGCGTCGCACCGACTACAAGACCGTGCGCCCGACGCCGATGACGATCTTCACGATCAGGCGCGACGGCACCGACTGGCGCCGCCACACCTTCGACAACGGCATGAACTGGCATCCGGTGCCGGCCCCGGACGGTCGCCACTATGTGTTCGTCAAGGCGCTGACCGAGTCGAACTGGGAGATCTACCTGGGCGACCTGGCCGGCGGCGAACCGCGGCGCCTCACCTGGTATGACAACATCGATTTGCTGCCGCAGGTCTCACCGGATGCCCGCAAGATGAACTGGGCGCGCGCCGCCGGGCCGGGAATGAAGGGCATCCGCACCTACGTGATGGATGTGTCGTCGCTGGATCTCGGGGCGGAACATCGTGTGCCCTTCGATCCGGGCTGGGGCAGGCCGATGACAGCGGCCGCGCCGCGGTAGATACTGGAGGCCCGACCGGAGCGCCGGACCCTGACCAGAGCCCGTGCCATGCTGATCGCGCGCGCACTTTCGCTCGCGCTGCTCCTCGCCCAGCTGGGCGCGCAGGCGCACGCCTACACGCATCTCGCGAGCGACACGCACGGCGCACCGACCACGCAGCTCTGCGGCGCCTGCCTCTCGATCGCCCCCCTGCAGGGCGCGGTTGGTCCCTCGCCGCTCATCCTGCCGACCGACCTGCGCGGAGCTGGACATGCAGTACCCGCCGCTTCGGTCGCGCGGCCCTGTCGCCCACCCGCCCCCGCCTTCCGTTCCCGCGCTCCGCCCGTTCTCCTTCGCGCCAGTTGATCTCGCGGCCGCGCTCGCGCGGTCGTGATCCCCTGACTCGAGAGGAGATCCCCATGACTCGTCTTCAGCCCATTGCGGCGCTGTGTGCGCTCGGGCTCTGCGCAACATCCGCCTACGCGGCCACCACCGACGATGCCGCGGCGCTACGCACGGAGCTCGCGAGCCTCAAGGCGGACTACACCGCGCGCGTCGCTGCGCTCGAGGCACGCCTTGCGCGGCTCGAATCCGCCGCCGCCAGCCTGCCGCCGCAAGCCGCGGCACCGCCCCCACCGCCGGCGGATGCCGCCCGTGCCGCCACGGCCTTCAATCCCGCCATTTCGATGATCCTGGGCGGCAGCTACACCGATACCTCGCGTGACCCGCGCGACTGGCGTGTCGGCGGCTTCATGCCCAGCGGCGGCGAGGTCGGTCCCGGCGAGCGCAGCTTCAACCTCGGTGAATCGGAGCTGACGCTGTCGGCAAACGTCGACCCGTACTTCTCGGCGACGCTGACCGCCGCGATCACCGGCGAGGACGAAATCGAAGTCGAGGAGGCCTTCGTCCGCACGCTCGCCTTGCCCGCGGGCTTCACCGCGAAGGCCGGCCGCTTCTTCTCGGGCTTCGGCTATCTCAACGAGGTGCATGCGCACGCCTGGGACTTCGCGGACCAGCCCCTCGTCTACCAGGCGTTCTTCGGCAGGCAGATGGCGCAGGACGGCCTGCAGGTGAAGTGGCTCGCGCCCACCGATCTGTTCATGGAGTTCGGCGCGGAGGCCGGCAACGGCGCGGCCTTCCCGGGGACGCACCGCAATCGCAACGGCCTGTCCGCGACGACGCTCTTCGGGCACGTGGGCGGCGACCTCGGCGTCACGACCAGCTGGCGCGCCGGCGTCTCCTGGCTCGACCAGCGCGCGGCCGATCGCGCCTACGAGGACTCGAACGAACTGGGTGTGCCCGTCATCGACGCCTTCACCGGCCAGTCGCGCACCTGGGTGGTCGACGCGGTGCTCAAGTGGGCGCCGAACGGCGACGCGACGCGTCGCCAGCTGAAGCTCCAGGGTGAGTACATGCGGCGCAGGGACGACGGGGAGCTCGCCTACGACGTGGACGGGCCCGGCCTCGCCGGCCGCTTCCGGGACCGGCAATCGGGCTGGTACCTGCAGGCCGTGTACCAGTTCCGGCCACGCTGGCGCGTCGGCGCCCGCTATGACGCGCTCGATTCAGGCGCGCCGGACATTGCGCTGGTCGCCGACGGCACGCTGCCCGCCGGCGCCTTCCCGCTGCTGCAACCGGCCGACCCCGACCGCGTGTCGCTGATGCTCGACTGGATCCCGAGCGAGTTCACGCGGCTGCGCGCGCAGTACGCCTGGGACGATGCGCGCGCCGACGGCCGCCGCGACCGGCAGTTGCGCCTGCAGTACCTCTTCGGTATCGGCGCACACGGCGCCCACAAGTACTAGGAACCCGCACATGAAGAACCTCCCGCGCAGCGCCACGCTGCTGCTCATCCTGCTCGCCGCGGGCTTCGGCGCCACCGCCCGGGCCGCCGTCAAGGTGCTTGCCACCACGAGCGACTGGGGCGCCCTTTCGACCGAGATCGGCGGCGACAAGGTCAACGTCTATGTCGCAACCACGGCGATGCAGGACGTGCATCGCGTCGACGCGAAACCGAGCCTTGTCGCGCGGGCACGCACGGCGGATCTCGTCGTGGCGACCGGCGCGGAGCTCGAGATCGGCTGGCTGCCGGTGCTGGTGCGCGAGTCGGGCAATCCGCGCATCCAGCCCGGCCAGCCTGGCTACTTCGAGGCCGCGGCGCAGCTGCGGTTGCTCGACGTGCCGACGCACTTCGATCGGGCGATGGGCGACATCCATCCGCAGGGCAACCCGCATGTACAGCTCGACCCGCGCAACATCACCATCGTCGCGCAGGCGCTCGCGGCGCGCCTCGCGGCCGTCGACCCGCCGAACGCCGCGTACTACGTGCAGCGCGGCCGCGATTTCGATGCGCGCTGGCGCGCGGCGATCACCAGGTGGGAGACTCGGGCGGCACCGCTCAAGGGTGTGCCGGTCGTGGTGATCCACAAGGACCAGGTCTACCTGTTCCACTGGCTTGGCCTGGTCGAGGTCGCCGCGATCGAGCCCAAGCCCGGCGTGCCGCCGAGTGCCGGCTACCTTGGCGAGCTCGTCGCGAAGCTCACCGCCTCGCCGCCGCGCATGATCCTGCGCAACGCCTACAATGACCCCAGGGCAGCCGACTGGCTCGCGGGGCGCATCCACGCGCCGGTGGTGCTGCTGCCGTTCTCGGTGGGCGGCACGCCGGGCGCCAGGGACCTCTTTGCGCTCTTCGACGACACGATCGACAGGCTGCTCGCGGTGAAGCCATGAGCCTCCTGGACACCGACCTCACGATCCTGTGGCCCGCGCTCGTGGCGGGATTGCTCGTGGCCGTCTCGCACGTGCCGCTCGGCCAGCAAGTGCTCGCCCGCGGCATCGTGTTCATCGACCTCGCGATCGCACAGGTCGCGGGGCTCGGCGTGATCGCAGCCAGCGGGTTCGGCCTCCCGATCACCGGATGGGGTGCGCAGGCAGCGGCGGGAATCGCGGCGCTCGCCGGTGCGCTGCTGCTGACCTGGACCGAGCGCAAGCGGCCGGAGGTGCAGGAAGCCCTGATCGGCATCCTGTTCGTGCTCGCCTCGACCGCGCAGATCCTGCTGCTCGCGAACGATCCGCACGGCGGCGACAACCTGAAGGAACTGCTCGCCGGGCAGATACTCTGGGTGTCCAATGCCCAGCTGGTCCGCACCGCCGTCGTCACGGCGATATTCGTGCTCGTCTGGTTCAGGTGGCGCGAGCAGATCGGGCGGGTCGGGTTCTATGTGCTGTTTGCGCTGGTGGTGACGGCGTCCGTCCAGCTGGTCGGCGTGTACCTCGTCTTCACGACCCTCATCGTGCCCGCCGTGGCCACCTGCCGGCTGGCCGCGCAGCGCCAGCTCGCGCTGGGTTACGCGGTCACGTTCGCCAGCTACTTCGCGGGCCTCGCCCTTTCCGTGGTGACGGACCTGCCGTCGAGCGCCGTGATCGTCTGGACGATGGCCCTGATCGCCCTGATCGCGCACGTGCTGCCGGGACTGCGGTCAGTCGGGCGCCTCGCGCGGATGAGCGAATGACCGGGACCCCGGCACCCCCGCCAACTGGAAGCGCTCGAAGCGGTGCAGCGCCTCCTCGATCGGCGGCGTGAGGCGGCGGCGCGGCTGGCGGCCGATCCAGGTCCACTGCTGCACCTGCAGGCGCCCCTGCACGCGATCGGTCTTGAGGTCGATGGCCGCGACGATCTGGTCGCCGACCAGTACCGGCTGCGCGAAGTAGCCGAACTGCCGCTTCGCCTTCGGCACGTAGGCCTCGAAGCGGTGCTCGTAGCCAAAGAACCGGGCCAGCCTGCGACGCTGGATCACGAGCGGGTCGAAGGGCGAGAGGATGTGCACCCGCGCCGGGTCCCGCGGCGCCGCATCCTCGAGCGCCTGTGGCGTCGCCCAGTACTCCGTCCCGGCCGCACCCTCGAAGCTCACCGCCACGAGCTCACCCGCGCGCACGCGCCGCTCGATCGCCCTGCGCACACCGGGCTTGCCCGGTGCATCGAGGTGGCAGATCGAGTCGAGGCTCACGATCCCCTGGGCACGCAGCGCCCGGTCGAGCAGGTACGCCGAGATTTCGCGGGCCGATGCGGCCCGCGGCGGCTTCTGCCAGCCGAAATGGCGTTCCGCGAGCTCGTAGGTCTTGAGCATGCCGCGCCGCTCGCTCACCACGAGCCGCCCCTGGAAGAAGGCAGCCTGCAGGGCGCGCTTGGAGGGCTTGCGGCTCGCCCACTCATGTTCCTTGTCGACGAGCACATCGTCATCGATGTCGCGGATCGACAGCGCGCCGTCGCGGCGGATGCGCGTCAACACCTTGCGCATGTCGGTCGCGGCGACCGCGCCGAACCAGCCGCTGTGGCGGCGCCACCCGCTCGCCATCGCGCGACGGAAGAAGCGCAGGTCGCGCGTCGGCACGTAGGCGAGCGCATGGGTCCAGTATTCGAACACCGACTTGTCCAGGGCCTGCGCCCGGTGAAGGTGCTCGCGCCGGTACCCGGGGATGCGCGTGTAGAGGATCTGGTGGTGGCAGCGCTCGACGACGTGGATGGTGTCAATCTGCACGTAGCCCAGGTGCTCGACCGCCGCGCGCGTCGCCGCTGGCCCCGCGCCGAACGGCGCGGGCTCATCGAGCCGCTGCGCGCGCAGCCAGATGCGCCGCGCCTGCGCGGCAGTGAGCGCAACGGCGCGCGACGCGCGTTTCATCGCGGGCGCGCGAACGACGCACGCAGCCGCTCGAGCGCGGGCCGCGCGTGCGCTTCGACGGCCGCGCGCAGGCGGGCGGTCGCGGCGGACTGCTTGGCGGCGGAGTCGTCGGCGAAAGCCGTGGCCCGGGCGACCGGCGACTTCGCGTGTCGCGTCGCGGCGAGCGCCATGCGCGCGCGAACGGCCTCGTCGACCGGGGAGCCGAAGTGCGCGGCAACGCGCCGCCAGACGTCCCCGGGCAGGTCGCGATACTCCACCAGCAGGCCGCGGCGCGGATCGAGGCGCTGCGCGGACTCGCAGAAGGCGGCGTAGGTCCGGGCGACGAGATCGTCACTCGATGACGCGTGCCCGCCGGGGTCGATGATCGCCGCGAAGCGCTGCGGCATCTCGTCGGACCCGAGCAACCAGGCGGGCGGACGCTGCAGCAGCGAGACGCAGACCTCGATCGGGTCGCGCAGGCACAGCGCCCATGGGGTCGACGGGAACGCCGCGGCGAGCAGCTCGCAGTACAGCGTGTTCCAGCTCGTGCACTTGATGATGTACGGGCCGCCGGCGTGGCGCGCGTAGGCGTCGCCCAGCGAGCGCAGCGCCGCCACCAGCTCGCGAGGCGACCAGGGCTGCGGCGGGCGCAGGATCTCGTTCACGGGCGGCGGCTCGGAATACACGACGAGCCCATCCTGCTGCTTCAGCAGCTGCGAGACGAGCGTCGAACCGCAGCGCGCGACATGGAACACGAGTCCCGCGGGCGCGCTTGCCGGGGCCGCGCGGCCGAGGTCCTGCGGCAGGATCTGCACGAACTCCTCCGCCGCCGCCAGCCGCGCAATCGTCTCCTGCATGAAGGGATCGTGCAGCTCTTCCCGCCCGATGTCGCGCAGCGCGAAATAGAGCCCGCTCGGATGCAGCGCCGCGCGCGCCGGCAGCCAGTCCCCCTGCCCGTGGTGCATGCGCCATGCTAACGTCTCGCGCCATGAATTTCGCGCAGTTCATCGCGCCCTTCGATCCCGGCACGTTCCAGTCGCAGTATTTCGGCAGGCAGGCACTGCACATCCGTGGCGAGGCGCGCGCGCGCCGCGATCTGCTGCCCTGGTCGCGCTTCAATGAAGTGCTCGCGCTCACGCCCTACTGGACCGAAGAGACGCTCAAGGTCTACTTCAGGAGCCGCGCGGCGCTGCGCGAGAACTATTGCGACACCGCGGACCTGCGCACCGGCCAGCCGGCCCCCGTCAATCCCGCCAAGGTGGCGGCACTCGTGGGCCTGGGCGCAAGCGTGGTCGCCAACCAGGTGCATCGCGTCTGTGCGCCGGTCGGCGCGGTCGCGCGCGTGCTGGCGGAGCAGTTCGCGGCGCGCACGTTCGCCAACGTCTACTGCTCGTTCCAGGGCGTGCAGGCGTTCCAGACGCATTTCGACCTGCACGATGTCTTCGCGGTGCAGATGGAGGGCGAGAAGACCTGGCGCATCTACGAAGCACGCGCCGACGCGCCGGTCGCGCCCGTGCCGCCGGGCGACGAGGGAGAGCAGTTCCTGGTCGCGACACGCGGCCGCGTGCTCGCCGAAGTCCTGATGCGTCCGGGTGACGTGCTCTACCTGCCGCGCGGCCAGTACCACGATGCGCTGACGGGCGCGCAGGCCTCGCTGCACGTCACGTTTGGCGTGGCGCCGCTGACCGGGCTGTCCCTGTTCAAGCTGCTCGAGAAGGCCCTGACGGCCGAGAGCGCCTTTCGCGCCTACCTGCCGGATGCGCGCGATCCGGCGGCGTTGCAGGCGAGGATCGCGCAGCTCGGCGCGCGCGTCCAGGCGATGATGTCATCGCCCTCCTTTGCCATCGACGTCCTGAATGGCCAGCGGGACCTCGCCGGCGTGGCCGCGGAGTACCGCCTGCCGGCGCAGGTGCCGCCTGCGTGGTATTCGCTCGCGAGGCGCGCACGACTCCTGCGGCGCGACAGCGGCTACGCGGTGGTGCACGAAGGCGGCGAAATCCCCATCGGTGCAACCTGGCCGACGATCGAGTGGGTGCTGGCGCAACGCATGTTCGCGCTGGAGGACGCATTCGCCCGCCAGGCCGGCATCGACCGGCAGGAACTGCGTGCCGATCTCGAGCGCCTGTTGCAGGCGGGCATCCTCGTCGAGACGCAGATGAATTGAGCCGGTGCCGGGCTAGCGCGCCACGCCGGTGACCCAGGCCTTGCGGATCAGGCGCCCGCATTGCGTCGAACGGTAGCCCTCGCCCAGGCTCTCGTCCGGATCCTGGCCCTGCGGCACCTGCCGGCGGGCGACGATTCCGTACCAGGCCTTGCTCGCATCGATCCACGGATAGAAGCCGAAGGCGCCGGCGCTGCTGAACGCACCGTCGCCGACTGCCGGGTCGACCTCCACCCAGTGGCCGAGCGAGTAGTTCCAGCTCTCGCTCGTCGGCACGGGCGTGTTGAGCGCCTGCGGGCAAGTCATCGGATTCGTGCACACAGCGTGGCTACCCAGCATGGCGCCGAGCATCAGTTCGCCGCCGAGGAGCTTGCGCAGGAAGCGCGCATAGTCGCCGGCGCTGGTGACGATGCCGCCGGCCAGCTGCGGCTGCGAGTAGGTGAGCGCGATCTCGCTGCCGAGCTTGGCGCGAATCTCGCTGGCGAGCTCGGCACTGTGCAGCGGGCCGAGCCCGGACAGGCTCGCGTGCTTCTGCATGTGTCCGCCGCCATATGAAAAGAGGCCGTCGGTGCCCGCCCGGTACACGCCGTTGTTTTCGTAGGCGACGCACTCGTCGACACTCTGCGCGGGCAGGCAGCGGCTGAAACTCGTGTAACCGCTGCGGAAGGTCAGGAACCGGATGTCTTCGTCAGTGAGCGAACCGGCGCGCGCCTGCGCGACATACGCACCGTAGATCCACTTGGACGCGGACGCGATCGCCATCACGGTATCCGCGGCGTACACCGTCGGATCGCCGGCGGAGGTGATCGAGCCGGACGCGAGGCCCGCATTGCGGTCGCCGATCTCCCAGTAGAACGGCCGGATCGGCGCGCAGGCATTCGCGTCGCTTTGCGCGGTCTGCGTCGCGGCGGCGGTGCGCTGTTCGAGGGTCGGTTGCGCGGGAGGCTGGGGCGAGGGCTGCAGGTTCCCGGAATCGCCGCCGCCGCAGGCGCCCAGCAGCAGCAGTTGCAAGGCCAGCGCGGCCACGCCAAGCGCAGGAGGACTTCCGGATGGGCCCTGGCTCATGAGTTTCGCTCCCGAAGGCATTCCGGATAGTGCAACGCAGGCGCCCGTCCCGCGGTTGACGCGCATCACAGTCCATGACGCCACGCATCCCGGCCGGCGGCGCGCAATGTCCTGTCAAGCCAGCGCGTACAGGTAGTCCACGCAGGAACGCACCATGTCGTTCATGCCGTGCAGCTTCGGGTTCTTCGATTCGATGAGGCAGAACTCGTCCGGCGCATGCGCCCGATCGCCATAGCCGAGGCCGAAATGACCGGCCGGCAGCCTGAGCGGTGCGGCGGTGAACAGTGAACCCGGCCATGAGCCGCCCATGCGCGGCATCAGCAGCGCGTCGATGCCGAACTGCTGGTAGACGCTTCGCTCGGCCTGGATCAGTTTCGAGCTCGCGGGCGTCGAAGTCACGTAGTTGAAGCCGCCATTCTTCACGATCTCGATGTCGCCGAAGCCGCGCTTCGCGAGGTGCGCGGCGAGTTTCGCCATGATGTCCTCGGGGGTCATGTCGGGCACGAGCCGCATGTCGAGCTTCGCGGTCATCCGGTGCGGCTGGACGGTCTTGCCGCCTGCCCCGCCATAACCGCCAACCAGCCCTTCGATGGTGAGCGTCGGCCGCGAGACGTAGTCCTCGAGCGCCTGGCGCCAGCTCGCGTTGCGCGCCCAGACGCGGGCACCGACCGACTCCAGCGCCGTCTTCTCGTCCGTCCGACGCGCGAGCACATCGAGCATCGCCAGTTCTTCGCTGGTGAGCGGCCGCACGTGCTCGAAGAACCCGTCGATGGCCGGATCGCCCGCGGGGGTGACCAGCGTGTTGAGCGCCTGCACCAGGTGCCACGCGGGCTGGTCGAGCTGTGCCGCCATGCTCGAGTGCACGTCCCGCGTCGGGCCACGGCCCCACTTCGCGCCGCTCGCGACCAGCTCGCATTCGATGTCGCCCTTGGAACCGAGCGAAATCGTGACGCTGCCGTCGAGATCCTGCGAGTGGCTCGGCATGAAGATGCCGAGCGTCCTGCCGAGCGCCTCGCGCACCCGCGGCGTGTCATGCACGATCTGGCCGAAATTCGGCGAGCCGATTTCCTCCTCGCCCTCCGCGACCAGCACGAGATTGACCGGGAGCTTCTCGCCCGCCGCGCGAACGGCATGCAACGCGGCGAGCAACGCCGCCTGCGGGCCCTTCTGGTTGGTCGCCGCGCGGCCCACCAGCACGGTGCCGAGCCCGGGCTTCTCGACGAGCTTCCCGTCCCACGGCGGCGAGCTCCACTCGGCGGGATCGACCTGCTTCACGTCGTACATGAAGTAGAGGC
>CAZRLI010000033.1:0-10729 GCA_964600535.1 uncultured Steroidobacteraceae bacterium
GGACCCACCTCGAGACCGCAGTCGAGCTCGTCAAGGAGGGCGCGGCCGACTACGTCGCAAAGCCCTGGGAGGACGCGCGCCTGCTGACCTCGGTGCGCAACCTCCTCGACCTGCAGCGCGCGCAGGCCGATGCGCAGGCACTGCGCACCGAGCGGGCGGCGGCCCGCGAGAGGCTCGCGGCCCGCCACGAGCTGTGCGGCGTCGTCTATGCGAGCGAGCGCATGCACACCCTGGTCGCGATGGCCGCGCAGGTCGCCCAGGCGGACGTGCCGGTGCTGATCACGGGGCCAAACGGCGCCGGCAAGGAAGTGATCGCCGACATCGTGCAGGCGAATTCGGCGGTGCGGCGCGGTCCGTACATGAAGGTGAACATCGGCGCGCTGCCGGACGAGCTGATCGAGGCGGAGCTGTTCGGCACGGAGACCGGTGCGTTTACCGGCGCCCGCGCACGTCCCGGGCGGTTCGAGGCCGCCGACGGCGGCACGCTGCTGCTCGACGAGCTCGGCAACCTCTCCGAGGGCGGCCAGGCGAAGCTGCTGCGGGTGTTGCAGACCGGCGAGTTCGAACGCCTCGGCTCCAACCAGACGCGCCGCGTGCGCGTGCGGCTGGTCGCCGCGACCAATACCAACCTGCGCCAGGCGATCCGCGAGGGGCGCTTCCGCGAGGACCTCTATTTCCGCCTGAACGTCATCGAGCTCGAGCTGCCGCCGCTCGCCGAGCGGCGCGAGGACATCCTGCCGCTCGCGCGGCATTTCCTCGACGCCGATCTTGCGCTGTCGCCGGACGCCGAGCGCGCGCTCCTGCGGCACGATTGGCCCGGCAACGTGCGCGAGCTGCGCAACACGATGCAGCGCGCCGCACTGCTCGCCGGCGGTCCGGTGGTCACGGCTGCGACGCTCGGCCTGCCGGCGACGCGCGAGGCGACAGCCGCCACCGTGGACGAATTGCTGCTCGACCGCGAGACGATCGAACAGGCGCTCGCGCGCAGTGCCGGGGTCGTCGCGCACGCGGCGCGTGACCTCGGCCTCTCGCGTCAGGCACTCTATCGGCGCATGGAAAAGCTCGGCCTCAAGTCCACGGCCTGATGCGCCGTTCGCTCGAAGGCCGGTTGTTGCCGGCCATCGGCGCGGTGGCGCTCATCGCGACCGCCTGCTCGCTGCTTGCGGCACGCTGGCTCCCGCCGTGGGCGGCTGCGCTGTGCGGCCTCCTCGCCGGCATCCTCGCGGGCATCGCCGCGCTACGGGGCGCACTGCACCGCTGGCGCCACACCGCCCTCGCCCTGCGTGACGGCGTCGCGAGCCTGCGCGACCGGGATTTCAGCGTGTCGATCACGCGCACCACTGACGACGAGCTCGGCGAGCTGGTCGAGGCCTACAACTCCCTGGGCGGGGTGCTGCGACGCGAGCGCGTCGACCTCTACCAGCGCGAGCTGCTGCTCGATACGGTGATCCAGACGACGCCACTGGCGTTGCTGCTGACGAACGCGGCGGGGGCCGTGATCTACAGCAACGTCGCGGCGCGCGAACTGTTCGGCGCCGGGCGCAAGCTCGAGGGCCTGTCGCTCGAGTCGCTGCTGGTGCGTGCGCCGGCGCCACTGCGCGCGGCGCTCGCGGGCGGGGATGACCGGCTCTTCACGGTGGAGGCCGAGGCCGAGCACCAGGTGTATCACCTCTCGCAGCGGCGCTTCCTGCTCAATGCGCAGCCGCACCGCCTGCTGCTGCTGAAGCGCCTCACGCGCGAGCTGGCGGCGCAGGAAGTGCAGGTCTGGAAGAAGGTGATCCGCGTGATCGCGCACGAGCTCAACAACTCGCTCGCGCCGATTTCGTCGCTCGCGCACTCGGGCCGCCTGCTGCTCGCGGACGCGGACGATGAGCGCCTCGGGCGGGTGTTTTCGACGATCGAGGAACGGGCCGCGCACCTCGCGGGCTTCATCGACGGCTACGCGCGCTTCGCCAAGCTGCCGCGGCCACGGCCCGCGCCGCTCGACTGGCCGGCGTTTCTCTCGCGCCTGCAGGCCGTCGTGCCCTTCACGCTGCGCGGCGAGCCACCGCCACACCCCGCGCAGGCCGACGCGGCGCAGATCGAGCAGGTCGCCATCAACCTCCTGAAGAATGCGGTGGAATCCGGCTCGGCTTCGGCCGACGTCGAGCTCGCGATCCGCTTGCAGGGCGGGGGCTTCCTGCTCGAAGTCGCGGATCGGGGCACGGGGCTTTCGGGCGAGGCGCTCGCCTCGGCGCTGCTGCCGTTCTTTTCCACCAAGGCGAGTGGCACCGGGCTCGGGCTCACGATCTGTCGCGAGATCGTCGAGGCGCACGGCGGGCACTTCACGCTCGCGAACCGCGAAGGAGGCGGGGCGCTCGCGAGCGTGTGGTTGCCGGGCCCGGGCGTGCCGCCGCGTTGACGCGGCCGCCCGCGCTCCGGCATGGTGCCAATGGAAACCGGGGAGGCATGATGAGAAGAGTCCTTGCCGTGACTGGCCTGCTGCTCGCAGGCACGCTGGTGCAGGCTGCCGGGCTGCAGCCCGTCACCCACGAAGACGTGTGGCTCGCCAGGCGCGTGTCGGCGCCGAAGCTGAGCCCGGATGGGCGCCGGATCGTGTTCCTCGTCGCGGAGCCCGCCTACGACGACAAGGACAAGGCCGCGGACCTGTGGATCGTGCCCGCCGACGGCGGCGAGCCCGCGCGTCGACTGACGCACTCGCGGGGTGCCGAGTCGGACGTCACCTGGAGCGAGGACGGCGCACGCATCCTCTTTTCGGCGCGGCGTGACGGCGACGACGTCGCGCAGGTCTACGCACTGGATCTCGCCCGGGGCGGCGAGGCGCGACGGCTCACCAGCGCCGCTCACGGCGCACGCTCGCCCGTGCTCTCGCCCGATGGCCGGCAGCTCGCGTACCTGAGCGACCTGCCGGACGACCCGCAGGCTGCCGACCACAAGTACAAGGTGCGGGCCTACGACGGCTTCCCGGTCCGCAACTGGGACCACTGGCGCGGGCCGGAACGGCCGCACCTGTTCGTCCAGCCGCTCGATGCCGCGGGCGAGCCGCAAGGCGCGCCGCGCGACCTGCTCGCCGGCTCGCAGCTCGTGAAGTCGCCGGGCTATTCCGGGCGCAAGACGAACAATGACGACGAGCTCGATCCCGCCTGGTCGCGGGACGGCAGCCAGATCGTGTTCGTTGCGAGCACCAACCAGGACCAGGCCGCGTATGCCTTCGTCAACACGCAGCTCTTTCGCGTGGCCGTGGCAGGCGGCGAGCCCGAAAGCCTCACGACGGGCGCGGACAGCTACAGCCGTCCACGCTTCGCCGCCGACGGGCGCCGCCTCTTCGCCAGGATCGAACGCAGGACGCCCAAGGCCTACAACATCGACAGTGTCGCCGCGCTCGGCTGGCCGTCGGCCGCAGCGCCGCAGGTATTGACTGCGCCGCTCGATCGCCCGGTCGACGACTACGCGATCTCGCCCGACGGGCGCACGCTCTGGTTCCTCGCCGAGGACCAGGGCCGCGTGAAGCTCTTCAGCACGCCCACCGACCGGGCGGCACCGCGCCTCGCCTACGCACTCGACAGCGGCAGCTATTCCGGGCTGTCGATGGCGGCGCGGGCACCGGTGCTCGCGGCGATCTGGGAAAGTGCCGTGCACCCTCCTGAAGTCGCGCGCCTCGAGCCGCGGGCACGCCGCCATGTGCAGCTCACGTCGTTCAATGATGCGCGCGCCGCGGCGATCGACTGGCGGCCGCTGCTGGAACTGCGGTCGAAGAACCGGCGAGGCGAGGAAATCCACAGCTTCCTCGCATTGCCGCCCGGGTTCGATGCCGGCCGGAAGTATCCGCTCTTCGTGCTGATGCACGGCGGCCCGCACAGCATGTGGACCGACTCGTTCGGGATCCGCTGGAATCCGCACCTGCTCGCGGCGCCGGGCTATGTCGTGCTGATGACGAACTACAAGGGCTCGACCGGCTATGGCGAAGCCTTCGCGCAGAGTATCCAGGGCGATCCGCTGCGCGGGCCGGCCGACGACATCAACGATGCGGCGGACGAGGCGATCCGGCGCTTCGGCTTCATCGACGCCGACCGGCAATGCGCCGGGGGCGCGAGCTATGGCGGACACCTTGCGAACTGGATGCAGGCGAGCACCACCCGCTATCGCTGCCTCGTGAGCCACGCCGGCCTCGTGGACCTGCGCTCCCAGTGGGGCACCAGCGACGTGATCTACCACCGCGAAGTGAACATCGGCAGCCCGCCGTGGAGCGGCGCGCCGCTGTGGAAGGACCAGAGCCCGTTCACCTACGCGGAGCGGTTCAGGACGCCCGTGCTGGTCACGGTCGGCGAGCGCGATTTCCGTGTGCCGCTCAACAACACGCTCGAGTACTGGAGCATCCTGCAGCGGCAGAAGGTGCCCAGCAGGCTGCTGGTGTTTCCCGATGAGAACCACTGGATCCTCGCGGGCGAGGATAGCCGCTACTTCTACGGCGAAGTGCAGGCATGGCTCGCGAAGTACCTGAAGGACTGAGGGGCCCGGCGTGCGCAGCCTGCTGATCGCCGTGCTGGCGCTCGCCGTCGGGGTCCTGCTGGCGCGCACCTGGTGGGGTCGGGCGCCCACGCCCGACCCGGTGCAGGTGATCGTCGGCGAAGTGAAGACGCACGCGATCATCGAGCAGGAGCGCCAGATCGCGATCTGGTACCGCTCCTGCCCCGAGGTCGCGGGGGTCAACCCGGAGATCTTCGTTGCGTGGCCCGGCAAGCTCTCCTATGAGCTCGAACTCGCCGATGTCGCGATCACGCGCTCCGGCGACGTGCTGACGGTGAAGACCGGCGCGATCCGCGCCGACGAGCCCTCGATCCCGACCGACTTCCTCGACTACCTGAGCACGTCACCCTGGTTCAACCTCGCCAACGAACAGGAGCTCGTCAATCGCGAGATTGCGCGGGCCTCGCCGATCGCGCGTCACCTCAGCGTGTACTACCTGCGGCGCGATCCATCGCTCAGCGGGGACTTCCGCGAGGAGCTCGCCGAGTTCGTGATGCGCCTCGCGGGCGCGCTCGGGCTCGGCATCAAGCAGGTGAAGGTGGAAATCGCGGCCACCGAGGTGAAGTTCCCGAAGCTGCCCGCGCTCGAGCTGTGCGCGAACTCGACGGCAGCGGTGAACGGCGTGCCGTTCGCGAAGGTCGACGATGGCTATACGGTGCCGTTTGCATTCGACGCCGCGGCGGCGGCCGGCAGGAAGGCCGCACGCGGGGTCATCGCGGGGATCGGCACGGAGTAGGCACCCGGCGTGCCCGGGTCGCTATTGCGCGCCCGTGGACACCTGCGGCGGCCGCGCGGCAGCGGGCATCATGCGGGCCTGCCGCCAGCCGCCGTACCGGTAGTAGAGCAGCGCGAGCACCATCGACAACAGCGACGAGGCCGGGAAGCTCCACCAGATCGCATCCTCGCCAAAGCGGCCCATCAGGCTCGCGGCGGCCGGGAAACGCAGGCCCCACAACGTCACGATCAGGATGACGAGCGGGGCCACCACGGCGCCGGTCGAGCGCACGACGCCGAACAGCACCATCGTGACGCCAAAGAAGACGAACGACCACGATGCGACGAGGTTGAGGTGTACCGCGGTTTCGAGCGCGGGGCTGCCGGCAGGCAGGAAGATCCCGAGCAGCGGCCGTGAAAAGAGCGCGATCAGCGCGACCGACGCCGCCGTCACCAGCGTCTGGTAACCCACGCCCGCCTGCGCGATCTGCCCGACGCGGTCCCAGCGCGCGGCGCCGACATTCTGCGCCGACATCGACGATACTGCCGCGCCCATCGCGAATGCCGGCATCTGCACGTAGCTCCAGATCTGCATGCAGGCGGCGAATCCTGCGGTGGTGTGCGAGCCGTACTGGTTGATGAGCCCGAGCATCAGCAGGGCGCTCACCGACACGACCACCATCTGCAGCCCCATCGGCACACCCTTCCTGATGAGCGTCGCCGTGATCGCGACGTCGATGCGCAGCAGGCGCGCCTCGCCCCGGTGCAGTACGAGCGGATGGCGCTTGCGGTAGAGGTAGGCGACCAGCGCGGTGAGGCTCACGATGTTCGCGATCAGGGAAGCGAGCGCCGAACCCGCGATGCCGAGGCGCGGCAACGGCCCGACGCCGAAGATGAGCAACGGATTGAGCAGGATGTCGAGCCCGACCGATACCAGCAGGAAGAAGAATGGCGTGCGCGAATCGCCCGCGCCGCGCAACACCGCCATCACGAACGAGTACAGGAATATGAAGGGGATCGCGACGAAGATGATCCGCAGGTAGTCGTGCGCGAGCGGCAGCGCATCCGCCGGCGTCTGCATCGCGACGAGGATCCGGTCGGAGAACGCCACGCCGAGGAGTGCGATCACGACCGAGACCAGCGCGAAGAACGATGCGCTCGAGCCGACCACGCGCCGCGCCTCTTGCGTCCGCTGCGCGCCGAGGTGCTGTGCGATGAGGATCGTCGCGGCCATCGAGACGCCGAATATCGACCCGATCAGCAGGAACAGCACGGTGTTGGAGTTCGAGGTCGCGGTCAGGGCCGCTTCGCCGAGGTAGCTCCCGACCCAGATTGCGTTGACGGAACCGTTCAGGGACTGCAGCACGTTGCCGGCGAGCATCGGCAACGCGAAGACGAGCAGCGTACGGGCGATCGGCCCCTCGGTGAGGGCGGTTGTGCGCAGGGGCATCGGCTCATTCTACCGGCGCGGTGTGCCGTCGGCCGGCAATCTCACCGCTCCCGCCACCCACCGGTCTCGAGGTCGACGCCAGCCTTCTCGAGCGCCGACACCAGTTCCCCGAGGTAGGCGCGATAGCGCCCGGCGCGGCGGCTCAGGCTCGGTGGCTCGCGCGCCTCGATTGCGCTGAATGTCGCGACCGGACGCGGCGAGTGCGCGTAATCGAGGCACTGCGGTTCCCAGTCGAGGCCGCAGAACCGGACGATGCCGGCGGCCCCACGCGC
Source organism: uncultured Steroidobacteraceae bacterium (assembly GCA_964600535.1). Lineage (GTDB taxonomy): Bacteria > Pseudomonadota > Gammaproteobacteria > Steroidobacterales > Steroidobacteraceae > CADEFQ01. The sequence continues at coordinate 6,964 of CAZRLI010000033.1, forward strand.
GAAGTCGGTCGCGAGGTCCTCGTACTGGACGGTCATCACGCGTCCAGGCAGCGCCCGTTCCCAGTGGGCGATGAGCCGCGCGGCGAGGCCGCAGTAGTGCGCGATATCCGTGAGCCGGTGGGCGAAGTCCCAGTGCTTGCTGAACTCCTGGCGGTAGATCGAGAAGCCGGTCTCCACCGGATTGCGCCTCAGCATCACGATGCGCGCAGCCGGGAAGAGCCGGGCGATGAGCCCCACCGCCTCGAGGTTGCGCGGGTGCTTGTCGGTCACGCATTCGGCCTGGCCGGTATCCGGCAGGTCCTCGAACCAGGCCTCGGACCACTGCCCGAGCTGCCGCGCGTCGGCCGCTTCGCCGGTGGCCTCCTGCGCGAGGAAATCCCGCAGTATCTGTCGCATGGCCGGGCGCTCGCCGCCGGCCCACACCTTCGGGTGCGCACCGAGCATGGCTTCGACGAGTGTCGTGCCGGACCGCGGCATGCGGACGATGAAGATCGGCCGCGGTCCGGCGCGCGTGATGGGCGGGGCGGCCGCTGCGGACGGAAAGAGGTCGATCAGCTTCGCGATGCGCTGCTCGGTCTGCCCGGGGTCGTAGCCGATGCCTTCCAGGCGATCGCGCTCGAGCGACAGCGCCTGTGCGTACTCGCAGGCGGCGAAGGCCTCGTCGATTTCATCGCGCGCGTCGAGCACCTGCGCGGCGGCGAAGGCCGCCGCGATCCGCTCGTCCACGGGCGCATCGGTGCGGTGGGCCAGCTGCAGGATGTGCCCGAACTCGAGGTCGGTGACATCGCCTCGCCGCACGCGGACCAGCACCTTGAGCGCGGTGGGATCCTGTGGCGCGCCGGCGAGGCAGCGGCGCGCGCAGTCCCCGGCCTCGGCGAAGCGACCGTAGTACAGGTGCAGCAGCGACTGCGTCGACAGCATCGCGGGCAGTTGCGGATCGAGCGCGGCTGCGCGCTGCAACGTGTCGGCCGCGCGCTCGTACTCGAAGGCACTCAGCTGCAGCGCGGCCAGCGCGGCCAGGTCTGCCGCCGAAGGCGGGGAGATCGCCAGCGCGTTCATGAAGGTCTGGGCCGCATCGCGGTATCGGCCGCGCTCGAACTGGGCGTTGGCGAGATGCCGCCAGGCCTTGGGATTCGTGCGCTCGGTGGCGCACCATTTCGAGGCCGTCTGCTCGAGCGGCACCCATTGCCGCAGGGCGGTGAGGCCCTGGCACCAGAGATCGAGGATCTCGGCGTCGCCGGTGGACTGCTTCAGGAGCGCATCCAGGATCAGCATCGCCTCGGCTGCCTTGCCGCGACCCAGTTCCAGCCGGGCCAGGCGCGCGATCGGCCCCGAGGCCGTCGGATGCGCGTCGTGCGCGCGGTTCCACGCCTCGATCGCGCCGGGCAGGTCCCCCTGCTGCTGGGCGAGGTCGCCCGCCTTCGTCCAGGCCTGCAGGTTGGTGGGATCGCTTTCGAGCACGGTGTGCAGCACGCCGATCGCACGGCCGAATTCGCCGGCGGCTTCGAGGCCCTCGACGAGGTTGAAACGCAAGTGCGCCTTGCGCGGTGCGAGCTCCACCGCGCGCTCGAGCAGCGGCCTCGCCTCCGCGAAGGAGGCCCGGTGGCTCAGGGCCAGGCCCAGCAGGCTGTTCGCCTCGGGGTCGTTCGGCGCCAGCGCCAGCGCTTCGCGGTAGCAGGCCTCCGCCTCCGGGAACCGGCCGGCGTGGTGCGCTGCAATGCCGCGCTTCAGGGAAGTCTCGTAGCTCGAGGTCGTCATGGGGGCGCAAGCATAGGCAATTCACGGCGCCTGCGCCCGCCGCCGCGGCGAAACCGCAGTGCGGGACGGGTCTGTGGCTGGCCAGCCACAGGCCACGGCTCGTCGCAATTCAGGGCGGCGGTGCGACCTTTTCCGGCGGTCGAACCGACATTCCTTGCGCGGTCAACCGTTTGGTGGCGCGGGCGGCATTTGTGGCAAATGCGCAACAACCCTTGTGTCCGCGACGATTGTTGCTCAATAATCCGCCGCAACGCGGGGAAGGGTCAGTCGCCGGGTGGGGTTTGGCGGCCGCCTCGCAGGATTCAGATTACAACGAAGACTCATTTTCAGAACGGCCAAACCGTTCGCGGGAGGATCCAGATAATGGAATTGAATAGTCACGTTCAACGAGCGGTGCGTCGAGCGCTCGTGTTGAGCGCCGTCACGGCGGCGAGCGCCTCGGTGCCGGCGCTTGCGCAGGATCAACAACAGGCGGCGGACACGGTTGACACCGTGGTCGTCACCGGTTCGCGCATCCGTTCCGCCAACCTCGAGGGCACGACGCCCGTCACCCAGGTCACGAGCCAGGACATCGCGACCCAGGGCGTGACCCGCGTCGAAGACCTCGTCAACCAGCTCCCGCAGGCCTTTGCGGCCCAGAACGCCAACGTCGCCAACGGTGCGTCGGGCGCCGCGACGATCAACCTGCGCGGCCTCGGCTCGCCGCGTACCCTCGTGCTGATCGACGGCCGCCGCCTGCCCTACGGTACGGTGAACAACTCGGCGCCGGACATCAACACGATTCCCGCGTCGATCATCGAGCGCGTCGACATCCTCACGGGCGGCGCCTCGGCCGTGTACGGTTCGGACGCCGTGGCCGGCGTCGTGAACTTCATCACGAAGAAGGATTTCGAGGGCGTGCAGGTCGAGGCGCAGTACGGCTTCTACCAGCACAACAACAGCTACGGCGGCCCGGGTGCCGTCAAGCTGCGCGACGTCATCGCGGCCCGCGCGGCGACCAACCCGTCGCAGTTCGCGCTGCCGGATGACAACGTCACCGACGGCTACGGCAAGTCCGTCAATTTCATGATGGGCCTGAGCTCGGCCGACGGCCGCGGCAACATCACGGTCTATGGCGGCATCGACGACCAGGACCAGGTGCTGGAACGTGACCGCGACTACTCGGCCTGCTCGCTCGGTGCGAACCCGACCGTGTCGTTCTCCTGCGGCGGTTCGGGCACCTCGTATCCCGGCCAGTTCACGGATTTCTCCAATTTCGTCTACACGACGGTGGCGACGCCCGGTGGCAACCAGTTCGTCAACTTCAGCAACACGCTGAACCAGTACAACTTCGGGCCGGTCAACCACTACCTGCGGCCGTCGCGTCGTTACAACCTCGGCGCGATGGGCCACTACGAGCTCAACGACAACGCCGACGTGTACACGCAGCTGATGTACACGAACTACCGGTCGATCGCCCAGATCGCGCCGGGCGGTATCTTCTTCGACAGCTCGACGATCAATTGCGGCAACCCGCTGCTGTCGAACCAGCAGGCCACGGCCATTGGCTGTACGCCGGCGATGATCGCGGCCGATACCTCCACTCCGCTTTACATCGGTCGCCGCAACGTCGAAGGCGGCGGTCGCCAGAACTCGTTCCGCAACGCGATGTTCCGCGGCGTCGTCGGCGTCCGCGGCGACATCACCTCGATGTGGCAGTACGACGTGTCGGCGCAGTTCTCGAGCACCTCGGCGAACACCGAGACGCTCAACTACTTCGTCATCCCGCGCATCGCGCGCGCGCTCGACGTCGTCAGCGGCCCGGGTGGCGTGCCGACCTGCCGTTCCGTCATCGACGGCTCGGACCCGGATTGCATTCCCTACAACGTGTTCGACCCGAACGGCATCACGCCGGATGCCCTGCGCTACCTGCAGGCGCCCGGCATCCAGTCGGGCACGATCGACCAGGAGGTCTTCATCGGCCAGGTGACCGGTGACCTCGGCTGGACGATCCCGAGCGCGACCGAGT
>CAZRLI010000034.1:0-10453 GCA_964600535.1 uncultured Steroidobacteraceae bacterium
TGACGGCCACTTCGATGCGGGTCTTCGGCACGAAGTCGACGACATACTCGGCCCCGCGATAGAGCTCGGTATGGCCGCGCTGCCGGCCGAATCCCTTCACTTCGGTGACCGTCATGCCCGACACGCCGATCTCGGCCAGCGCGGCGCGCACGTCGTCGAGCTTGAACGGCTTGATGATCGCGGTAACCAGTTTCATGCACTCACTCCCGTCGAAGTTCCCCGGCTGGCGTGACTAGCAGCTTTCGTGCCAGCAGCTGGCACGCTCGAAATCAGCCCCTTCCGGCACGCGGCGACGCCCGCGGCCCGGTATGCCGCACCATTCTAGCGCACCGCCCGACGCCCCGTGCCCGCCGATGGTGCGTTTGGGTCCACATCACGGGCCCAGTATGCTGCGGGCCGTATGCCGGAAAACATCGTAATCGTGGGTGCGGGACAGGCTGCCGCGCAGGCGGTCGAGACGCTGCGTCGCAAGGGCCATGCGGGGGCGATCACGGTCGTCGGCGACGAAGCGATGTTGCCCTACCAGCGCCCGCCGCTTTCAAAGAAGTTCCTCGCGGGTGCCTTCGAGCGCGATCGCCTGCCGTTCCGCCACCAGGCCTTCTATGACGAGCATGCCGTGCGGCTGCTGCTCGGCCGGCGGGCGCTGCGGATCCATCGCAGCGCGCGCCAGCTCTCCCTCGACGACGGCAGCACGCTCGGCTACGACGCGCTGCTCCTCGCCACCGGCAGCCGCGCGCGCCGGGTCACGCTGCCCGGCGCCGGCCTGCCGGGCATCTTCACGCTGCGCACGCTGGCCGACGTCGACGCGATCCGCGCCGCGGCGCACGAGCACCGGCGCGTGGTGATCGTCGGCGGCGGCTACATCGGCCTCGAGGCCGCCGCGACGCTGCGGGAAGCAGGGCACGACGTCACCGTGCTCGAACTGGCCGACCGGGTGATGAATCGCGTCGTGTGCGAACCCGTCTCGCGATTCTACGAGGCGGAGCACGCGCGCCACGGCGTGCGCATCCTGCTGAATGCAGGACTCGCGGCCTTCTCGGGTGACGCACGCGTGCGCACCGTTCATTGCACCGATGGCAGTGAGTGGCCGGCCGACCTCGTGGTCGTCGGCGTGGGCGTCGCGCCGGCCGACGAGCTCGCCCGCGAGGCGGGGCTCGCCTGCGACAACGGCATCGTCGTCGACGAGTACTGCCGCACCTGCGATCCGGACATCTACGCCGCCGGCGACTGCACCAGCCACCCGAGCGCGCGCTACGGCCGGCGCGTCCGGCTCGAGTCCGTCGATAACGCCTTCGAGCAGGCGACCAGCGCCGCGCTCAATCTCCTCGGCATCGAGACCGCGCACGACAAGACGCCGTGGTTCTGGTCCGACCAGTACGACCTGAAACTGGTCATCATCGGACTCTCGCAGGGCCATGATCGCGTGGTATTGCGCGGCGACCCCGCGAGCCGGGCATTTTCCGCCTGCTACCTGCGTGGCGGGGAACTGATCGCCGTCGACTCGGTCAACAGCGCCCGCGACCAGATGGCCGCGCGCAGGCTGGTCGCGGCGCGCGTCCGGCCCGACCCGGCGCGCCTCGCGGACATAACGCTGCCGCTCAGGGATTGTGTCGCCTGAGCCCCACGGGCCGCGTCGGTCAGGCGATAATCCGCGCACATGAGAAGAAGGGGGAAGGCCGGCGCCTGGGGCATCGTACTCGCGCTCGCGGTCGCCGCACCGTGGGCCGTGGCGCGCGCGCCGGCGCGCATCGTGTATCTCGAGCCGGCCCGGGCGCTGCAGGCGAAGCCCGTGACCGGCAAGGCGCGCGAAGACCTGTCCTTCGAGGCGTTCGGCAAGCGCTTCGACCTGCAGCTCGAACCAAATGCACGGCTCGCTGCCGCGATCCCTGCCGGCCGCAATGATCTCGTCGCGCTCCAAGGGCACATCGCGGGCCTGCCCGGCTCATGGGTGCGGCTCACGCGCACCCGCCTCGGCCTCAGTGGCCTGGTCGCCGACGGGCGCGAGGTCTACGCAGTCGAACCGGCGGGCGAAGTCGCCGCCCTTGCCGATCCGTCGCTGACACCGCCGCTGGCGGGCACGGTCGTTTACCGACTGGCCGACGCGCTGCTCGACCCGCGGGAGGCCAGCTGCGGCACGGTCGCCGACGGCCAGCCCGCCACCGCCCTCGCGCTGTACCAGTCGCTCGGCACGGAGCTCGCGCCGCTCGCTTCGACGGTCGTCGACAGGCAGCTCGACGTGGCGGCGGTTGCCGACTACGAACTCTTCCAGGCCTGGGGTGCGGCGACGATCGATTTCATGCTCGCGCGCCTCAATGTCGTCGACGGGCTGTTCGCGGCGCAGGTCGGCATCCGCATCCACGTCGGCTCGACATTCGTATTCCAGAGCGCCCAGGATCCCTTCACCGCGACCGCGGCACCGGACTTGCTGCAGCAGCTTGCCGGCTACCGCCGCACCACCATCGCCTCGCAGCGCCTCGGCCTCACGCACCTGATGACCGGCCGCGAGCTCGACGACACCACCATCGGCATTGCCTACCTCGATGCGGTCTGTTCGCTGCAGTCGGCGAGCCTGACCGAGGCACGCGCGGGCAAGCTGAGCGCCGCGCTGGTCTCGCTGGTCGCCGCGCACGAGATCGGCCACAACTTTGGCGCGCCACACGATGGCGAGGCGGGCAAGGCCTGCGCCGCCACGAGCCCGACCGCTTACCTGATGGCGCCGACGCTCTCGACGGCCAACACGCAGTTCTCGCAGTGCAGCCTCGCGGAAATCGCACAACGGGTTGCGGCGGCGCAGTGCCTCACGGCCGTCGACCAGGTGGACGCCGAGATCGTCGCGCCGGTCGCGAGCGCGCGGCATGGCGTCGGCGTCAACTATGCCCTCACCTTCAACGTCCGCTCGATCGGCACGCAGGATGCGGTTGCGACTTCGGCCCGTTTCGCCATCCCGCCGGGCAGCACGCTCGAAGCGGTGAACGCCGCCGGTGGCAGCTGCACCGTGATCGACCGGCAGGCGAGCTGCGGCCTCGGCACGCTGCCGCCGGGCGTCGCCCGCACGATCACGCTCTCGCTCACCGGGAACGTCATCGGCACCGAGACACTCACCGCCGACGTGATCGCGCTCAACGACGGATCCAGCGGCAACAACAGCACGGCGGTCGAGATCGTGACCGCGCCGCTGGCCGACCTCGCGACGAGCGCGGCGGTTGCGCCCGCGAGCCTCGCGGCGGGCGAGGATGCGCGCTACACCATCTCGATGATCAACAATGGGCCGAGCGTCACGTCCGACGCGCGGCTGTCCATCGACGTACCCACCGGACTCGCGGTCAGCGCCGTTGACGCCGGCGGCCTCGCCTGCAACGTGGGTGCCAACAGTATTTCCTGCGATCCCCAGCTGCTCGACGTCGGCGCCACGCGCACCGTGCTGTTCACGGCCAGGACCGCCACCGCCGGCAACTTCACCGTGACGGCCGTCGCCCTGACGGCGGCGATCGATCCTGACAGTACCAACAATTCGGCGACTGCGGCACTCACGGTCAGCAGCGCCGGCGGCGGGCCGGGCACGCCGCCCCCACCGCCTCCGCCTCCGCCGACGAGCGGCGCGAGCAGTGGTGGTGGCGGCGGCGGCCGTTTCCCGGCGTCGCTGCTCGCGCTGCTGGCGCTGGCGGTCGCGGTGCGCGCCGCTCAGGCGATGACGACGAGCAGGTCCTTGGCGTCGACCGCGAGGCCCGGGCGCACGAGCACCTCGGCGACCTGACCGTCCATCTCGGCCCGCACGGCCGTTTCCATCTTCATCGCCTCGAGCGTGACGACGACGTCGCCGCGCGCGACCTTCTGGCCGACCGCGACCGCGACTGTCGCGATGCTGCCGGGCATCGGTGCGCCCACGTGCCGCGCATTGCCCGGCTCCACCTTGCGCTGGGGCGGGCGACGCGCGACCTGGCTGCGATCGGCGATGCGCACCGAGCGCGGCTGGCCGTTGAGTTCGAAGAACACGGTGCGCGTGCCGTCGTCGTGCGTCTCGCTCACCGCGACATAGGTCACGATCAGCGTCTTGCCGCGCTCGAGGTCGATGCTGATCTCCTGGCCCGGCTCCATGCCGTAGAAGAACGCCGGGGTCGGCAGGCGGCCCATGTCGCCATAGGCCGCGCGGTCCCTGGCGTAGTCGAGGAAGACGCGCGGGTACATCAGGTAGGACGCCAGCTGCTGGTCGGTGACCTCGCGGCCGACTTTCTGCGCGACTTCCCGGCGCGTGGCCTCGAGATCGACCGACGGCAGCACCTCACCGGGCCGCGTGGCAAGCGGCCTGGCGCCGTTCAGCACCTTCGCCTGCAGCGCCTTCGGGAAACCGCCCGGCGGCTGGCCGATGTCGCCGCGCATCAGCTGCACGACCGACTCGGGGAAGGCGACCTGCGTCGCCGGATCCTCGACCTGCGCGCGCGTCAGGCCGCTCGTGACCATCATGATCGCCATGTCGCCGACGACCTTCGAGGTCGGCGTCACTTTCACGATGTCGCCGAACATGTCGTTGACGTCGGCGTAGGCCTGCGCCACCTCGGGCCAGCGCGCCTCGTCGATGCCGAGCGCCCGCGCCTGTTCGCGCAGGTTGGTGTACTGCCCGCCCGGCATGCCGTGCACGTAGACCTCGGAGGCGCCGGACCGGATGTCGCTTTCGAAGGCAGCATAGCCCTGCCGCACCTGCTCCCAATAGGTGGAGAGCCGGCGCAGGTTCGCGGTGTCGATGCCGGGATCGCGCTCGCCGTGGCGCAGCGCCTCGGCGATCGAGCCGAGGTTCGGCTGCGAGGTGAGCCCGCTCATCGCGTCGATCGCGCCATCGACGGCATCGCAGCCCGCCTCGGCCGCGGCGAGCACGCTCGCCGCCGAGATGCCGCTCGTGTCGTGGGTATGGAAGTGCAGCGGCAGCCCGGTCTCGGCCTTGAGCGCCGCCACGAGGGCGCGTGCCGCCGCCGGCCGGCACAACCCCGCCATGTCCTTGATGCCGATGATGTGCGCGCCGGCAGCCTGCAGCTCGCGCGCGAGCTTCACGTAGTAGTCGAGCGTGTACTTCTTCTCGCGCGGGTCCGAGAGGTTGCCGGTGTAGCAGATCGCGGCCTCGCAGAGCCGCCCGCTCTCCCGCACCGCGTCCATCGCGACGCGCATGTTCTCGACCCAGTTGAGCGAGTCGAACACGCGGAACACGTCGATGCCGCTGTCCGCGGCCTGCCGGACGAAGTAGCGCACGACGTTGTCGGGGTAGTTCGTGTAGCCGACCGCATTCGCCGAGCGCAGCAGCATCTGCAGCAGCAGGTTCGGCATGCCCTCGCGGAATTGTGCGAGGCGTTCCCACGGGTCTTCCTTCAGGAAGCGCATCGCGACATCGAAGGTGGCGCCGCCCCAGCACTCCACCGAGAACAGTTGCGGCAGCAGCTGCGCGTAGTAAGGCGCGATCGCCGCCATGTCGATCGTTCGCATGCGCGTCGCGAGCAGCGACTGGTGCGCGTCGCGCATCGTCGTGTCGGTCAGCAGCACGCGCTTCTGCGCGAGCATCCACTGCGCGAATCCCTCGGGGCCGAGCTCGTCGAGCTTCTGCCTGGTTCCCGCGGGCGGCGCCGACTTCAGCGCCACCTTCGGCAGGCGCGCCAGCCCGAGGCGCGCGGGGCGCGGCCGCGACTTCGTCTCGGGATTGCCGTTGACGATCGTCTCGGCGAGATAGGTGAGCATGCGCGTGGCGCGATCGCGCTTGCGCGGGAAGCGGAACAGTTCCGGCGTCGTGTCGATGAAGCGCGTGGTGTACTCGCCGCTCGCGAAGGCCGGGTGCGTGATCACCTGGTCGAGGAAGCGCAGGTTCGTCACGACGCCCCGGATGCGGAACTCCCACAGCGCGCGGTGCATCCGCGCGGTGGTCTCCTCTGCCGTGGGCGCCCAGGCGGTCACCTTGACGAGCAGCGAGTCGTAGGACCGCGTGATGATGGCGCCGGTGTACGCGGTGCCGGCATCGAGCCGGATGCCGAAGCCGGCCGGGCTGCGGTAGGCCGTGAGGCGGCCGTAGTCAGGGATGAAGCCGTTTTCCGGATCCTCGGTCGTGATCCGGCATTGCAGCGCATGCGCCATGACGCGTATCCCGTCCTGCGCCGGCACGCCGCTCTCCGGGGTGCCGATGCGCGCACCGCCGGCGATGCGGATCTGCGCCTTGACGATGTCGATGCCGGTCGCGCACTCGGTCACGGAGTGCTCGACCTGGATGCGCGGGTTGACCTCGATGAAATAGAACTTGCCCGAGTCGGCATCCTGCAGGAACTCGACCGTGCCGGCGTTCAGGTACTGCACCGCCCGGCCGATCGCGAGGCCGGCCGCGCACAGGCCGGCGCGTTGCGCCTCGCTCAGGAACACCGCGGGCGCGCGCTCGACCACTTTCTGGTTGCGCCGCTGCACCGTGCAGTCGCGCTCGAACAGATGCACCAGGTTGCCGTGGCGGTCGCCGAGGATCTGCACTTCGAGGTGGCGCGCGCGGCGCACCAGCTTCTCGAGATACACCTCATCGTTGCCGAATGCGGCCTGCGCCTCGCGCCGCGCCACCGGCAGCAGCTCCGCGAGCTGCGCATCGTCCTCGATCACCCGCATGCCGCGGCCACCACCGCCCCAGCTCGCCTTGAGCATCACCGGATAGCCCACTTCGCGCGCGAGCGACTGCGCGGTCGCGAGGTCTGCCGGCAGCGGCGGGGTCGCCGGCATGACCGGCACGCCGGCCGCCACCGCGGCATTGCGCGCCGATACCTTGTTGCCGAGCGTGCGCATGATCGCGGGCGTGGGCCCGACGAAGATCACCCCGTCGCGCTCGCAGGCCTCCGCGAAGCCGGGGTTCTCGGACAGGAAGCCATAACCGGGATGGATCGCGTCGGCGTGGGACTCGCGCGCGATCCGCAGCACGTCCTCGATGTCGAGGTAGGCATCGACCGGCCCCTTGCCGCGGCCGACGAGGTAGGCCTCGTCCGCCTTGGTCCGGTGCAGCGAAAACCGGTCCTCCTGCGAGTAGATCGCGATGGTGCGGATACCGAGTTCGGTGGCGGCCCGCATGACGCGGATCGCGATCTCGCCTCGATTCGCCACCAGAAGGCTGCGAATGCGTGTCTCACGGATTGCCACGAAACCTGCCTGGGTAGATGGAGTGGACGGCGCCCGCCGCGCTGGCGGCTGGCCAGGATCCGGGCCTGCCCGATGATAGCCGCCGTAGGCGCCGACTGTCGCCTCTCGGTAAACTCGTACGATGCACTCGATCGCAATCCACGGGGGCGCCGGCACACTGCCGCGCGCCGACATGACCCCCGCCCAGGAAGCCGCCTACCGTGCCGGCCTTGCGGCCGCGCTCGACGCCGGTTTCGCGGTGCTCGACGGCGGCGGCTCGAGCCTCGATGCCGTGACCACCGCGGTGCGGATACTCGAGGACGACCCGCTCTTCAATGCCGGCCGCGGCGCGGTACTCACGCACGAGGCCACCGTCGAGCTCGACGCCTCGATCATGGACGGCCGCGGGCTCGCGGCCGGCGCGATCGCCGGCGTCGCCCACGTGAAGAACCCGATCGGGCTCGCCCGCGCGGTGATGGAACACTCCGCGCACGTCATGCTGATCGGCGCCGGCGCGGAGGAATTCGCGCATGCACGCGGGCTCGAGCTCGTGCCGAACGACTATTTCAAGACCGACGTGCGCAAGGCGCAGCTGCGCCGGGTACTGGTCGGCGATCCCCGCCCCGCGAACGAACTGTCGGCGCTCGGCACCGTCGGTGCCGTCGCGCGCGACCGTGCGGGCAACCTCGCGGCCGCGACATCCACCGGCGGCATGACGGGCAAGCGCTATGGCCGCGTCGGCGACTCGCCGATCATCGGCGCGGGCACCTACGCCGACAACCGGGCCTGCGCGGTCTCGGCCACCGGCCACGGCGAGTTCTTCATCCGCACGGCCGTCGCGCACGACATCTACGCACGCGTGGCCTACGGCGGTGCGACGCTGCAGGAGGCCGCCGACGCGGTGGTCCTGGGCCGGCTGGCGCCGCTGGGCGGCGAAGGCGGCATCATCGCCGTCGCCGCCGACGGGCAGCTCGTGGTGAGTTTCAACTGCGAAGGGATGTTCCGCGGCGCCCGCTCGTCGGACGGCCAGCGCAAGGTCTCGATCTATCGCGACCCCTAGGCCGCCCGCGCTACCCCGCCGTGCGCAGCTCCCGCGCCGCGAGCACCACCGTCGCCTCGTCGAGGTCGGCCTCGTCGAGCACCGCGTGGCGATTGCGGCCCTGCTCCTTGGCGAGGTAGAGCGCGCGATCGGCGACGCGCACGATCAGGTCATGCGATGAATCGCGCTCCGGCCGCATCGAGGCGACGCCGATGCTGACCGTGACATGCGGCTGCGTGTACGAGCGGTCGTGCGGGATCGCGAGCGCCGCGACTTCGGCGAGCATCGCACGCGCCACCTGCTCGCCGCCTTCGCGATCGGCGCCCGGCAGGATCGCGATCATCTCCTCGCCGCCATAGCGCGCGACACAGTCGCGCGGCCGCGAACCGGCGGCACGGCGGATCGCCTGCGCCACGCCGCGCAGGCAGCGGTCACCCGCCTGGTGTCCGTAGCGGTCATTGAAGGCCTTGAAATGGTCGATGTCGATCATCACGACCGTGACGACGTCGCGGTCACGGATCGCCTGCTGCCAGATGTGGTGGATCTCGCCCTCGAGCGCGGCGCGATTGAGCAGCCCGGTGAGCCCGTCGTGGGTCGCGACCTCGCGCAGCAGGCGGCGATCGAGGAAGGCAACGCGGTTGGCGTGCTCGAGCGCGTAGCAGCCGGCTCCCGCGTAGAGGTTCGCGCAGACGAGCAGGAAGCTGAGGTAGATGGCCGATTGCGGCGAGAGCTTGCCGAGCAGGCCGGCGGCGATGAAGCCCGCGAGCGTCAGGAGGTTGGTGCGCGTGGCGGCCGCGAACGACAGCCCGAGCATGAAGTAGAAGAAGAACACCGCGATGATCAGCCGCGCATAGATGAACGAGGTGAGCGCGCCCGAGGCGTTGACGGCGAGCATCACCGTCGCGAGGCCATAGAGCGGCGCGAAGCTGTGCACGAAGGGCCAGTACCAGCGATACAGGCGGCTCGAGGTGAGCACGATGGCGATCAGCACGAGCGGTATGTGCACGCCGAAGCGGATCACGTCGGGCACGCCGTGCGCATCGACCCCGATCAGCACGCGATCGAGGATCGCGAGGCCGATGATCGTTGCGAGCGCAAGGCACAGGCCGATGCGCACCAGCCGGCGGCGCGAGAGGCGATACTCCGCGACGAATTCGTGCTCGAGCTCGGCCGGGAAACGCAGCCAGGGAAATCCCGCGCGCAGGGTGCGGGCTACGAGCGACTCACCCTCTTGCGGTTGCGTCGCCGCGGGCACTTGGGCTCAGGGGGCGGGCTTGTCGGTCTCGCGCGGCGTCTTAACGCGCGTCCGCCATACGTCGTAGGGATCCCAGCCACGGCTGCCGCCCGGCTGCACCGCGCGATCCTTGTGCGGGGCCTTGGGCATGGTCGGCTCGTTGGCCGCCACGAGTACGAGGGAAGCGAATCGGTCAGCCCCGTTGGGCTTGGTCGTTTTCATCAGCGGGGGGTCTCGTCCCTGATCTTTGTCGGTCTGGATGTGCGGCCGATTCTAGTCCTTTCCCTGAGACAAGTTCGAGGCAAATTCGTGAACCTGATATGTCAAATCAGGAGTTTGCGTGGAATCTGTGAGCTAGTTCTCGAAATACCGGGCGAGGTACTCCTCGAAACTGCCGGTATCAGCCGCCTCGATCGACTGCTGCCGGGCAATCGACTCCTCCGCCCCCTTCTGGAATGCGTCTAAACGTGCCGGGTTCGGGGGGTACAACTCGAGGAAATAGGCCTTGTGGGCGCTCGACATCCGCTGCGCAAGGTCGAAAAAGGACTCACCGGTCGACTGCAGCTCGCTCATGAGCCGCGCAGAGGGCGTACGCGCGACATCCCGCAGCTTCTCCTGCTGCACGGCCAGTGCCTGCGCATACGGACGGGCCGGATCGCCTTCGTCGAGGATCTCGCACAGGCCGGTCATGCCGTCGACGAGTTCCAGCGCCCAGTCGACGAGCCCCGTCGCCCGCCCGCCCCGCTGCAACTTCAGGCCCGGCTCGCGCCCGCGGCGCGCGACGAGCACGTGGTTGCGATCGAGCGCGTCATCTTCGTCGGCGTCGATGTGCGGGCTCTCGCGCAGCAGACACAGCGCGAGGAAGGCTTCCAGGAAGCGCAGCTTCGCCTGGTTCACTCCCACCGGATCGAAGGCACTGACATCGAGCGCGCGCACTTCGACGTACTCGACGCCACCACGCCGCAGCGCCTTGGTGGGCCGCTCGCCGGAACGCGCGACGCGCTTGGGGCGGATGAAGCTGTAGTACTCGTTCTCGATCTGCAGCAGGTTCGCGTTCAGCT
>CAZRLI010000035.1:0-10448 GCA_964600535.1 uncultured Steroidobacteraceae bacterium
CAACAATCCCGCGGCGGTCGGCATGGCCATCACTCACGGCTGCATCCGCATGTACCCGGAGGACATCGAGCAGCTCTATTCGATGGTGCCCGTGGGCACGAGCGTGTACCTGGTGAATGAACCGGTGAAGGTTGCGATCGTCGATGGCGAGGTCTACATGGAAGCGCACCCGCCGGTCGACGACGAAGGCCAGGTTGCGCCGATCAACCTCGACGATTTCGCGGCCCTGCTCGACAAGGCCCTCGGGCCGACGCGCACCGCGGTGCACTGGGACTTCGCGCTGGAAAACCTCAGGAGCGGCACCGGCATGCCGGTGCTGATCGGCATCCAGGCGGACGACTCGCCGGCGAGTGCGCCCCCGTCGTCGGCGGCCGCCGGCGACCTGCCGGTCCCACCGGGTTCCTGATACCGCTTGCGCCGCGGCGTCGTACTGCTCGGCCCGGCGGCCTTCCTGTCCACGGTATTCGTGCCGTCGCCTGCGGGCTTCGCCGGCGAGGCGTGGCCGACGCTCGGCCTCGCGGCCTGGATGGCGATCTGGTGGGCGACCGAGGCGCTGCCGCTCGCGGCCACGGCGCTGCTGCCGCTGCTGATCGTGCCGCTGCTGGGATTCCCCGGGCCGGCCCGCGTCCTCACGGAGTACGCGAACCCGACGATCTTCCTGATCCTCGGCGGGTTCCTCATCGGGCTTGCGATGGAACGCTGGCAACTGCACAAGCGGATCGCATTCGCGATCGTCGCCGCGGTCGGCAGCCACCCGCGACGGCTCGTGCTCGGTGTCATGATTGCCACGGCATTCGTCAGCATGTGGGTCTCGAACACCTCGACGACGCTGATGATGCTGCCCGTCGCAAGTTCCATCGTGGCGCTGGTCGGCGCCGGCGGGCAGGGGCGGGGGCAGGACAACTTCGTCACGGCGACCCTGCTGGGCGTCGCGTATGCGGCAACGATCGGCGGCCTTGGCACCCTGATCGGTTCGCCGACCAACGCGCTCGTGCAGGGATTCATGGCGAAGTACGGCTACGACCTGAGCTTCGCGACCTGGCTCACCTTCGGCATCCCGACCGTGCTCATGCTGCTGCCGCTGACGTGGTGGATCCTGACGCGCGTGGCGCTGCCTTTCGACCTGCCCGACGATGCACTGCCGCGCGACGCCATGCGCAAGGCGCTGCACGCGCTCGGACCCATGACGACGGCGGAGCGGCGCGTGGCGGGCGTGGCGCTCGTGACCGCCGCGCTGTGGATCACCCGGCCGTGGCTCGATCGCCTGCCGGGCCTCACGGGGCTCACCGATACGGTGATCTCGATTGCCGCCGGCCTCGCACTGTTCCTGCTGTCATCCGGCGGCCCCTCCCGCGTACCGCTGCTGGACGCCGATGCGCTGCGACGCGTGCCGTGGGACGTACTGATCCTGTTTGGTGGCGGACTCGCCCTCGCGGCCGCGATCCAGGCGAGCACGCTGTCCGACACCATCGGCGTGGCGCTGCACGGCATCGCCGGCTGGCCGCCGCTGGCCCTCACCGTCATCGTGGTGCTGATGCTCGTCTTCTGGACGGAGTTCAACAGCAACACGGCGACCGCCGCCACGTTCATGCCGGTGCTGGCGGCGATGGCCAGCGGCGAGCCCGGTGCGATCCTGCTGCTGGTCGCACCGGCCGCCATGGCGGCCTCCGCCGGCTTCATGCTGCCCGTGGGCACGCCGCCGAACGCAATCGTGTTCGGCACCGGGCGCATCTCCATGCGGCAGATGTTGCGCACCGGCTTCTGGGTCGACCTCGCGGCCGTCGCCGTGATCACGGTGGTCAGCCTGGTGATCCTGTGACGGCACCGGCCGACCTGCGCGCGCTGCGCGACGCCTTCGGGCTCTTCGCCACCGGCGTCACCGTCGTGACGGGCCGCCGCGCAGGCGGCGAAGCAGTGGGCGTCACGGCGAACTCGTTCTGCTCGGTCTCGCTGTCACCGCCGCTGGTGTCGTGGTGCCTGCAGCGGGAGAGCAGCAGCCTCGGTGCCTTCGCGGTCGGCCGCGCCTTCGCCGTGCACGTACTGCAGATCTCCCAGCAGGACGTCGCGATCCACTTCGCGCGGCGCGCCGTGGGCAAGTTCGACGAGCCGGCGATCGGGCGCGCCGACGGGCCGCCCGTCATCGAGGGGGCGCTGTGTCGCTTCGATTGCACGGTGGAGGGGCTGCACGCGGGTGGCGATCACGTGATCATCCTGGGCCGCGTGCTGCGATTCGAGCAATCGGCCGGCGAACCGCTCACCTTCCAGGGCGGGCTGTTCGGGCGCTTCACGCCGCTGCCGCGCGCGCGGCACCTGGAGGCGTGGGAGACATTCAGCGGGGACTGGTTCTGAGGACGGCGCTCGGCAGGCCGCCGCTACAGCTTTCCCTGTGACGCAACGACCCTGGTGCGCACGGCCCTGGCGCGCGCTGCCACGGCCGGCGACTTCGCGGCTGTCTCGTCCAGTACCCGCGCGAGGCCCCGCAGGGTTTCGCGCGCGCTGGCGCGCCGCGTACCGGCGGGCTCGCGGGCGGCGGTAGCGTACATGGCCTGCGCATAGCTCGAGATCGACTCGACGATGACGTCCGGCCGGTCGGCGACGATGGCGGCGCGTGCCCGGAGTCCGAAGAGGGCCGAGGAGGGCTGGGTCACCAGCGCACGATCAACGAGGGCCAGCGCCTCGTCCCCCAACGCGCGCCGCGCCGCCGGATTCGCGACGCGCGTGCGCCAGTCGATCCGCACCTGCAGGGCATCGATCGCCCACGGCCTCGTCCACTGGATCGCCGCGAGCTGCGGCTCGAGCCGCAGCAGGTCGTCCCATTGCTCGCGCGCGGCATGCGTGAGTGCATCGAGCACGAGTTTCGGTTCGCCGGTCATGCCCTGGGCCACGGCCGCGATGGCCGGCGGCGCCGTGCCGCGCGCGAGCGCGCCCAGGTAGGGACGCACCACCTCGAAACGCAGTTCGGCATCGTCGGGAAAGCGCGCGAGCGATTCGCGGAAGAGGCGCATGCCCGCGTCGGCGTTGCCCGCGAGGATCACCGCAAGCGCGCGCACATAGGCACCCTGGGCGGTGTCGCCGAGGATGGCGGCGAGCCGTTGCATGCGGTCACGCTCGCTCGGGTCGATGCCGACGTAGGTTGAACCGCGGCGCGCGATGTAGCTCATCGACAGCAGCGGCGCGAGCTCGCGATGCACGAAGCTGCCGGCGCGCTGCAGCGGATCGTAGGCAGCCAGGACGCGGCCGGTGGCGTCGGCGTTCATGCCCTGCCCGAGCTCGAGCACGCTCGAGGTCGCCATGCGATTGCGATCGTCGGTGATGAGCGGGGCACCGGCGGCCAGGCGGCGCGCGCCTGCGGTGTCGGCGGCGAGTGCGGTGACGAGGTCCTCGGCGCAGTTGAGGCCGAAGCGCGCGTAGTGCAGCGGCGAGAGATTCAGCGGCTGGCCGGTGCGCGCGATGCGTGCCTCGGGGTCGAGCGCTCCGTCCGATGCCAGGAAGACGAGGGTGTTCGGGTCTGGCCGATAGATGCGGACCTGGTTGAAGACGTCGAGCAGGGTGGCGGTGAGCGAACGCAGCAGGCCTTCGTCGAGGAAGCTCACGTTCATCCACTGCACGAAGACGCCGCCCGGTGCGAGATGCTCGTGCGCGAGCCGCAGGAACCCCTGCGTGTAGAGGTGCGAGGCGCCCGCGGTCCAGGGATGCGAGGGCTGCGACACGATCGCGTCGTAGCGACGATCGGTCAACGCGAGGGAGCCGCGGGCGTCATTCACGATGAGGTCGACCCGCGGGTCGAGCAGCGGGTCGCGTCGGCGCAATTCGCGCGTGGCACGGTTCGCGTCGATCACGACGGGCTCGAGCTCGATCACGTCGATCTGCCGCACCGAGGGTGGCACGCCTTCGACCACGACGCCGCCGCCGTAGCCGACGATCAGCATGCGCTGCGTTTCCGGTCGCGCGAGGACGGCGAGAGAGGACAGCCAGAACTCGCCGCTGAAGCGCGGTGCCATGCCGGGCGTATCCATCATCGCCTCGGGCAGGCCATTGGTGCGCAGCACGAGGCCACCGTCCTGTTCGAGCATGACGACATCGGCGCTGCGGCCGACATCATAGAAGAGGAGCGAGCCCTCGCCCGGCACGTTGATCGGTGAGGCCAGCAACAGCCTGACCGGTGGCGCAGGGCGGAATGCCACCGCGGCGAGCAGCGCCGCGATGCCGGCGGCGATCGGGAGCCACCTGCGTCGGCGGGCCAGCAGCCAGGCGGCGGCCGCGCCAAGCACGACGCTGGTGATCACGGCAGCCCGGATCGCGCCTTCATAGCGCAGCGCCGGGATGACGAAAAACCCGGCGGAGATCGAGCCGAGGATGGCACCGACCGTGTTCCAGGCGTAGACACGGGCACTGGCAGCTGCGGCGCCCTGCGGGCCCTGCGCGAGGATGCGGACCGCGAGCGGGTAGGTGGCGCCGATGAACAGGGTGAGCGGCAGCAGGAGGGTGAAGCCATGGAGCGAATTGGCGGCGAGTCCGGTCTGCCCGGGGATCACCTGGTCGAGGACGAGGAAGGCGCCGGCCCCGGCCGCGGCGATGCCGAACTGGCAGGCCACGAACAGCGCGATCGCGCGGGCCCGCGTCGTCGCGAGCCAGGCGGCCGCGCCACCGCCGAGCGCAATGCCGGTCAGGAAGCTCGCGACCATCACGCCGAAGGCATGGATGCTGCTGCCGACGACGTGACTCAGCATCCGCGTCCACAGGACTTCATGGAAGAAGGTCACCGCACCGCTCGCCAGCATCAGCGGCAGTACCCAGTGCGCGGCGTCGGCGAACAGTCGTGCGTGGGGCGCTGCCGCCGGCGGCGCCGCGCCGGGGCCGGCAGCCGGCGTGCGCCGCGCGATCGCGGCCGCGACCAGGAACACGACGATGTTGACCGTCGCCGCCGCCCAGACCGTCGCGCGCAGGCCGAGGGCGGGCAGCAGCGCGAAGGCCGCGAGCAGCACGCCCGCGACCGCGCCGGCGGTGTTCGCGGCATACAGCAGCCCGATGCGCCGGCCGACCTGCGCGTCCTCGTGGACCGCATGGCGCGCCAGCAGCGGCAGCGTCGCGCCCATCAGGGTGGCAGGCACGGCCAGCACCGCGAAGGCGCTGGCCAGAAAATAGAGCGAAATGGCCCCGTGCTCGCTCGAAGGTGGGGCCGCCTGGCCGCCGAACAATGCCGCCAGCACCGCGCGGCTCGCCAGCAGCAGCGCCGGGACCAGCACCACGCCCGCGACGCCGATCCCGAGCTCGAGGAGCGCGTAGGTGAGGACCGGTCGGGCGAGGCGCGGCAGCAGCCGGTCGATCAACGCGGCGCCGAGGGCAAGACCGCCCATGTACGCGGCGAGCACGGTCGCGACCGCGAGTTCCGAAGTGCCGAAGACCAGCGCGAATTCGCGCGTCCAGGCCGTCTGGTAGACGAGCGCCGCGAGCCCGCTCAGCGCGAAGCAGCACGCGAGTGCCAGCAGCGTGGCGGTATCCCTGCTTCCCGTACCGGCGCGCCGATTGACAGCTGGTCCCGCTCGCGACATGGTGCGCGAGTCTAGCAGTCCGCCGGAATCACGCATGCAGGCATCGGGTGTCATCACCATCACGACGGACTTCGGGCACCGCGGGCCGTTTGCCGGTGTCATGAAGGGGCGGATCTACAGCCGCTTTCCGGCCGCGCGCATCGTCGACCTCACGCACGAGATCCTCGTGCACTGGCCGGCGGAGGCGGGTTTCTGGCTCGCGCGCTCCTGGCAGTACTTCCCGGCGGGCACCGTGCACGTGGCGGTGGTCGATCCGGGCGTCGGCACGTCGCGCGACATTGTCGCGGTGAGCCTCGCCGGCCATGTCTTCCTGGCGCCGGACAATGGCCTGCTCGCGCCGGTCGCCGCGTCGGGCGAGGGCGCAAGGATCATCCGCGTCGATGCCGGAGCCCTGGCGCGCTTCTCGATCACCCGGCCGAGTGCGACCTTCCATGGCCGCGACATCTTCGCACCGCTCGCGGCCGAGCTCGCGGCGGGACGCTGTCGCCCCGAGGACCTCGGTACTGTCGTCGAAGGGCTCGTGCCCTCGTGGGTCGAGGACGCTTCGGGCGATGAGAGCGCCGTGCACGGCACCGTCATCACGCTCGATCACTTCGGCAACCTCATCACCAACATCGACGCGCAGTGGGTGATCCGCATGGGATCGCCACGGGTCTACGCGGCGAACCATTCCTGGCCGCTGCTGCGGACCTACGGCGACGTGAAGCCGGGCGAGTACCTGGCCCTCGTCAATTCGTTCGGGGTGGTGGAAATCGCACGCGCGGAACAGAGCGCGGCGGAGGGCCTCGGCCTCTCGCGGGGCGCCCCGGTCGTGGTCCGGGACACCGCCCGATTGCCCTGAAAATCAGGGGCTTGCAAGCCGGCTGGGATTCGCTATAGTTCGCGTCTCGCTGCGCACGCAATATGCGCGTAACCCCTTGATTAACTTATTTTTTCTTGCAGGCAATCGTGGTTAGCGAACGCGATAACGAAAGCTTCGATCTGGACGACGAATTCCTCGGCGAGGCCCCCGCCGAAGATGGCACCGACTATGACCGCATTCTCGACAAGGTCGACAAGCGGGTGCGCAACCAGCCGGGCAAGCGTGGCAAGGCCGCCTGGAGCCGGCTCGAGGAAGTGCTGGCCGACCGCCGTCTCGAGAAGGATCTGCGCGACATTTTCGACGAAGACGCCTGACAGTCCCCGGTGACGACTCCGGCGGATGTCTCCTGGGTGGTGCTGAAGTTCGGCGGTACGAGCGTGTCGACCGCGCCGAACTGGCATCGCATCGCCGCCATTGCGCGTGAGCGCAGCCAGGACGGGACGCACGTCCTGATCGTGCATTCGGCCCTCAGCGGCATCACCGACCGGCTGGAGCGGGTGCTCGACGGGGCGCTGCAGGACACGCATGCCGCGGTGCTGGACGACATCGAGGGCCGGCATCGCGCACTCGCGGCCGAGCTCGGCGTGGCGATCGGCGAGGGCCTGCAACGCCATTTCGACGACCTGCGGCAGCTGGCGGCCGGCGTTGCGCTCGTGGGCGAGGTGAGCGCGCGTACCCGCGCGCGGGTGATGTCGACCGGCGAACTCATGGCCACCGAACTCGGCGCCGCCTTCCTGCGCGCGCAGGGGCTCGACGTGCGCTGGGCCGACGCACGCCGCCTGTTGCGCGCCGAGGAGCGCGCCGGGGCGTCCGCGAAGGCGAGCGTCCTGTCGGCAACCTGCGTGTTCGCGCCGGACGATGTACTCGCGCGGGAACTGGCGTCTGGTTCGCGGATCGCCATCACGCAGGGTTTCATCGCGAGCGACGCGGAGGGCCACACGGTGCTCCTCGGCCGCGGCGGTTCGGATACTTCGGCTGCCTATTTCGCCGCCAAGCTGCGTGCGCGGCGCCTGGAGATCTGGACCGACGTGCCGGGCATGTTCAGCGCCAATCCGCGCACGACCCCGGCGGCGCGCCTGCTGAAGGCGCTGCACTACGACGAGGCGCAGGAAATCGCGACCAGCGGTGCCAAGGTCCTGCATCCGCGTTGCATCCTGCCGGTGCGCCAGTACGGCATCGTGCTGTCCGTCCACGACACGCATCACCCGCAACTCGCTGGCACGGTGATCAGTGCGCAGGCAGACGGCGCCGCGCAGGTCAAGGCGGTGTGCGTGAAGAAGGGCGTCACGCTGGTGTCGCTCGACAGTCCCGGCATGTGGCACCAGGTCGGCTTCCTCGCCGACGCGTTCCAGATCTTCAAGTCACAGGGGCTTTCGGTCGACCTGGTGTCGACCTCCGAGACCAGCGTCACCGTTTCGCTCGACCCGGCGGCGAATACGCTCGACCCGGATATCCTCGCTGCGCTCACCGAGAAGCTGGCCGGCCTGTGCCGCGTGCAGGTGATCGGTCCCTGCGCGTCGGTGAGCCTCGTCGGGCGCAACATCCGCGGGATCCTGCACCGGCTGGGCGACGCCTTCGACCTCTTCGAGGAGCAGCGCATCTACCTGGTGAGCCAGGCGGCGAACGACCTCAACTTCACCTTCGTCGTCGACGAGAACCAGGCGGACCGGCTCGTGAACCAGCTGCACGAGTTGCTGGTGCAGCCGGTGCAGGACGATCCGGTGCTGGGCCCGACCTGGGAACAGCTGTTCGCGCGCGAGGGCGGCGCGGGCGCGGGAACGGGCGCTGCATGGTGGCGGACGCAGCGTGCGGCGCTGCTCGCCGCGCTCGGCACGCGCGACGCGGCCTATGTCTACCACGTTGCCACCGTGGAGGCGGCCGCGCGCTCACTCATCGCGCTGCGCTCGGTGTCGCGCAGCTGGTATGCGATGAAGGCGAACCCGCACCCGCAGTTGCTGCGCGCGATACACGCGGCCGGCGTCGGCCTCGAATGCGTGTCGCGCGGCGAGATCGAACACGCCTTGCGCCATGTGCCGGGCATCACGACCGCGCAAATCCTCTTCACGCCGAATTTCGCGCCACGCGACGAGTATGCCTGGGCGCTCGATCGCGGCGTCCTGCTCACGATCGACAGCAGTTATCCGCTGCGGCACTGGGCGGGCCTGTTTGGCGGCCGCGATCTCTACCTGCGGGTGGACAGCGGCACCGGGCGTGGGCACCACCACCACGTGCGCACCGCCGGCGCACACGCCAAGTTCGGCGTGCCCGTCGAGGAACTCGCGGAGCTCGCGCAGCTCGCGCGGGCGGCCGGCGCGCGCATCGTCGGCCTGCATGCCCATCCCGGCAGCGGCATCTTCGATGTCGGGAGCTGGCGGCACACGGCGTCGCTGCTCGCGGCCGAGGCCGTGCACTTCCCCGACCTGCGGTCGATCAACGTGGGCGGCGGCCTCGGCGTGCCCGATCGCAGCGAGCGGCCGGCGCTCGACCTCGCGCGGCTCGACGCGACGCTCGCCGAGGTGCGGCAGGCGCACCCATCACTCGAGATCTGGCTTGAGCCGGGACGCTACCTGGTGGCGGCGGCGGGCGTGCTGCTCGCGCGCGTCACGCAGACCAAGCGCAAGGGCGAAGTCCGCTATGTCGGCATCGCGACCGGCATGAATTCGCTGCTGCGCCCGGCCCTCTACGGCGCCTACCACGAAATCGTGAACCTGACCCGGCTCGACGCGCCGGCGACCGAGGTCGTGAACGTGGTCGGGCCCATCTGCGAAAGCGCGGACGTGCTCGGGCACGATCGCCTGCTGCCGCCGACGGCAGAGGGCGACGTACTGCTGATTGCGACGGCGGGCGCCTATGGGCGGGTCATGGGCTCGAGCTACAACCTGCGCGAGCCGGCGCAGGAGCTACTGGTCTGAGGGCCCCGCCGGGGCGTGCCGCGAGGCGAGCGCCTGGACGACCGCGGCGAGTGGCAGGTTGCGGCTCCTGAGGAGCACCAGCAGGTGGAAAAGCAGGTCTGCCGCCTCGCCGGTGAGTTCGGCATCGTCGGTGCCCAGTGCCGCGAGCGCCACTTCGACGCCTTCCTCGCCGACCTTCTGCGCCATGCGCCGGGTACCCCCGGCAAACAGGCCGGCCGTGTAGCTGCCCTCCGGGCGCTCGAGCCTGCGCCGCTCGATCACCTGCTCCAGCGTGCCGAGGAATGCCAGTGACTCGGCCCCGCTGCGCAGTTCGTCCCCGAAACAGGTGCGGCAGCCCCGGTGGCAGGCCGGGCCACGCGGCCGTGCCGTGACGAGCAGCGTGTCCCGGTCGCAATCGGCCGCGATGTCGACGAGCTCGAGCGTGTGGCCGGAAGTCTCGCCTTTCTCCCACAGGCGCCGGCGGCTGCGGCTGTAGAACACCACGCGGCCACGCTCGATGGTGGCGGCCAGCGCGGCCGAGTTCATGTAGGCGAGCATCAGGACGCTGCCGCTGTCCGCATCCTGAACGATCGCGGGAACGAGCCCGTCGCGCGCGTCGAAGGCCATGGTCACGACGTCCGCCTTGGAAAAATTCATGGCCGCACCTCCACGCCAGCCGCTGCCAGCGACGCCTTGAGCTCGCGGATGACGATGGCGCCGGAATGAAATACGCTGGCCGCGAGCGCGGCGTCGACGCCGGTGTCACGAAAGACAGATACGAAGTGTTCGGCCGCTCCGGCGCCGCCGGAGGCGACCAGCGGCACCCGGCAGACCGCCCGCAGCGCGGCGAGCTGGCGGATGTCGTAGCCGCGACGCACGCCGTCGCTCGCCATGCAGTTGAGCACGATCTCGCCCGCGCCGCGGTCCTGCGCCTCGCGGGCCCACGCCAGGGTCTCGCGGCCCGAGTCGCGGGCGCGATCCGGATCACCGGTGAGCGCCTGCACGCGATAGCCATGCGGCGTGCTCTCGCTGTCGATGCCGACGACGATGCATTGCGAGCCAAAGCGTGCGGCGAGCGAGTCGATCAGTGACGGATCGGCCAGGGCGGGTGAATTGATGGAGACTTTCTCCGCGCCGGCAGCC
>CAZRLI010000036.1:0-10400 GCA_964600535.1 uncultured Steroidobacteraceae bacterium
ATTCGGGCTTCGCCGCGCTGCGCGCCAGCTGGGGCATGAATGCGAAGGCGCGCAACCGGCGCACGCCGATGTCGCCGGCGCTGGCGGCCGACGTGGCGCGCATCGACGCCGCGTGGTCGGAGTGCCGCCGGCAGTACGCTGCGCAGGGTCCGTGGCTGTTCGGCGCCGGGTATTGCGTCACCGACGCCATGTTCGCGCCGGTCGTGCTGCGCTTCCTGACCTATGGGGCGTCCCTGTCGACCGCGGCCGCGGCCTACGTCGAAAACGTGCTCGCCGATCCGATCCTGCGCACCTGGATGTCGGCGGCCGAGGCGGAGCCCTGGGTGATCCCCGAATACGAAAAGTAGTCCTTCACCGCCTCGCGCCGGGCACGACTGACGGGGACCCGTGTCCCGTTCGACAGCTCGAGCATGTATTGCCCCTCGCTGAAGGACAGGGCGCGCACCGCGCTACGGGCCACCCAGTAGGACCGGTGCACCTGCAGGCCCGCGTCCCGGCCCATCTCCCGGATGGCGTCATTGAAGCGATACAGCACGAGTTCGCTGCCCACCGGGGTCGTCACCTGCACGAAGTGGTCCTGCGCCTGCAGCACCAGGATCTGCGACCCGAGGTCGCGCTTGGCGCGCTGCAGGATCGGGGAAACCGGCGTGGCCGGATCGCCGGCCGGCGGCACGGCATCGCCTGCGCGCACATCGGCGCCTTCGCGGCCCGGTGATCCCATCCTGCGCAACGCGTCCGTGGTACCGAAACGCGCCTTGCCAGCGACACGCACCAGCGCCCAGTTGGCGATCATCCACAGCCCGATCCATTCGGCGCAGTGGACGATGGCGGCCCCGATCTGCTGCAGGGAGCCGGGCAGGATCTTCATGCCGACGTTGCGGACGAAGTCCGGGGCCTCGATCCCGAGGAGCTGGACGAATCCCGCCGAATACAGCAGGACCAGCGGGCGCTGCACGAGGCTCGCCAGCACGCCGCCGAGCAGGCACACCAGCAGGATGCGCTTGAGGGCAGGCGCCAGCACGAAAGACACGAACCGTGTCGCCGGATCGTTCAGGGTCCAGATCAGGACGGCGAGGCCGACCCAGTAGAGGAGGCTCTGGTAGTGGGGCAACTGGCCCGCGACCTGCCCGA
Organism: uncultured Steroidobacteraceae bacterium; assembly: GCA_964600535.1. GTDB lineage: Bacteria > Pseudomonadota > Gammaproteobacteria > Steroidobacterales > Steroidobacteraceae > CADEFQ01. The sequence continues at coordinate 1,132 of CAZRLI010000036.1, forward strand.
CATGGCCCCAGCCCAGCAACAGCCCGATGCAGACGGGCACGAGCAGATAGAAAGCCAGGGCCTCTGGCCTGGACATGCGACCTCCTGAGGATGCCGTCCATTATTGAATCGGCCTTCGCCGGGGGTCAATGAGGCCGGCGGTTCACGCAGCGTGAATGGCACTCGCGAAAAAGCCACCCACTTCCGCGAATTGACCCGGCGGCCGGGTGCTGGCCGCTTGCGGGCACGACTAGGATCCGGTGTCCGCCACTGTGAGGAACCCGAACCGTGAAACGAACCCAGTTGATGGCAGTGCTGGTGGTCCCCGTGCTCGGATGCGGCGCAGCATCGGTGGCATTCGCCCAGGGCTCGACCGGGGGCGGGGCGGCACCGGCGGGGGCGCTGGAGGAGATCATCGTCACCGCGCAGCGCCGCGAGCAGAACGTGCAGAGCATCCCCATCGCGGTCAGCGCCTTCAGCGCCGCCGACATGGAGCGCCGCCAGATCACCGAGACGCTCGACCTCGTCCGGGTCATCCCCAATCTCGTCGGCCACAACAACACCGGCCCGGGGAACTCCAACGCCTACTTCCTGCGCGGGCTCGGCAATACCGAATCGATCGCGACGTTCGACCCACCCGTGGGGACTTATGTCGACGACGTCTACATCAGCCGCCAGAGCGCCAACAACTACGCGCTCTTCGACGTGGAACGCATCGAGGTGCTGCGCGGGCCCCAGGGGACGCTGTTCGGGCGCAATACCACGGCGGGGGCCATCAACGTCATCACCAAGAAGCCCGGCCGCGAGTTTGCCGGGCTGGTCGAGGTCGGCGTCGGCGAGTTCAATCGCCGGATGGTGCGCGCCTCCGTCGATGTCCCCTTCACCGACACCGTGCTGACGAAATTCTCCGGCTTCTACCAGGAGAACGACGGCTTCGTGCGCAGCACGGTCACCGGGGAGAAGAACAACGGCCTCGAGGGCTACGGCGGGCGGATCGCGATGCGCCTGCTGCCGAGCGAAGCGGTGACCTGGGACCTCGCGGCCGAGTACGCGCACGACAGCCAGCTCAACCTGATCCGCAACCTCACCGCACCGGACACCAACATCACCGGCATCACGCAGCACGAGGGCCCCGGTTCGCTGCTCGACCAGCTGCGCCGTGGCGAGGGCCTCGGTTCGCAGACCGACACCGTGTTCCTCGTTTCGAACTTCGGCTGGCAGATCGGCGATGTCTCGCTCAACTTCATAACCGGCTATCGCGACGAGAGCTGGGACTACATCATCGATTTCGTGCCGAACGGGCAGCGCGGATTCTCCGCATTCGCCATCTCGAACCTGCAGGACACCGAGCAGTTCACCCAGGAGGTGAAGGCCGTCGGCAAGCTCTTCGGGGACCGCCTGCGCTATACCGCGGGCCTGTTCTACATCGACGAACAGAACCGGACGGACTTCCAGGATGTCTCCTGCGCCCCGGCGGTGCCGATGGGCCCGTGCGCGTTCCCGCTCGTGCTGCTCGATCGGGTCGTCGAGAACGGCACAGAAAGCATCGCCGCCTACCTGCAGCTCGACTACAGCGTCACCGACCGCGTGACCCTCACGGCCGGCGGTCGCTACACCGATGAGGACAAGGACATCGCTTTCGCGAGCCGCAACGACCGCGGCGGCATCTTCAACATCTCGACCGCCGAGCTCATCGCGGGCGGCGTGCCCGTCAAGCAGGGCGTCACGAAGTTCACGCCAAAATTCAGCGCCGAATTCCAGCAGACCGACGACTGGCTCTGGTATGTCTCGGCAACACAGGGCTTCAAGTCCGGGGGATGGAATGCCCGCGGCGCGGCGCCGCACACGGCCTCGTCCTATCTGCCGTTCGGTCCCGAGGAGATCTGGTCGTACGAAGCCGGCTTCAAGTCGCAGATGCTCGACGATCGCATGCGCCTGAACGCCACGGCCTTCTGGGCCGACGTGACCGACCTGCAGCTGATCAGCGGCGTCACCAATCCCGCGGGCGGCGTGCTGTTCCTCACCCAGAATTCGGGTGAGGGCCGCTTCCGGGGCCTGGAAGCCGAATGGCAATGGCTGCCGACCGAACGCCTCAACGTCTCGATCAGCCTCGGCCTGCTCGATGCCGAGTTCACGTCCATCAAGCCCCAGCCGCAGTCGCAGATCACGACGTCCACGCAGCCCACGCGCACGCCGGACATCACGGGCAACGCCGGCTTCGTCTACACGATGCCGGCCCTGGGCGGCGAGTTCAGCCTCGGCGCCGACGTCTCGTTCACCGGTACGCACTGGGTCTCGGCCGCCAACTCGCCGCCGGTCTCCTACGTGCCGCGGGAATGGCTGTACCAGGCGCAGCTGGGCTACCGGGGCCCCGGCGACCGGTGGTCCGCCACGCTCGCCTGCAAGAACTGCAGTGACGAGCGCTACATCACCTCATGGTTCATCGGGCCCTACTTCGGCGATCCGCGCACCTGGGACCTGCGCGTCGCGTACCGCTTCAGGTAACGCCATGCGAACACACTGGCTGACCCATGGATGTGCCCGGGCCATGCTGCTCGCGCTCGCCTGCGCGCTGTCGGCCGCGACCAGCCTGGCGTCGGAACCCTCGCCGGCCGAGCTGCAGGCCATCGAGCAGGCCGGCAACGACTGGGTCGCCGCCTTCAAGGCGGGCGACCTCGAGCGAATGATGGGCCTGTACCAGCCGGACGCGACCGTCGCGCTGCACGACCAGCCGATGCTCCAGGGCATCGACGCGATCCGGAAGTACTTCAGCCAGCGTGTCGGGCGCGGCGAGATCGAGTTCCAGACGAAGCTCGAACGCGTGCAGGTGGATGGGCGCACCGCCTATGCCCTGAGCGCCTACTGGTTCACGCTGACGGTGCCCGGGCGCGCCGAGCCGTTCCGCGACGCCGGCCGGTCCCTGCTCATCTATCGCCGCGATGACGCGGGCCGCTGGCTGATCCAGCTCGACATCGACCAGACGACGCCGGATGTCAGCTTTCCGCAGCGGGTGACGGACCCGCCACCTCCGGGCTGACGGGCCGCGCCCCGCGCCGGGGCGTGGCTCGCCCTCCGCCGGGCCGGCGGGGATAATCCACGGTTATCCCGACGGATCCTGCGAAAGGGCAAGAATGACACCCGTAATCCTCGCTGCCGTGGCGGCCGTACCCTTCACGGCGGCCGATCTCGTCTCACTCAACCGCGTCAGCGACCCGCAGGTCTCGCCCGACGGGCGCCACGTCGCCTATGTGGTGCGCGCCACCGACCTCGAGGCCAACCGCGGGCGATCCGACCTCTGGCTCGTCGACCTCGGCGCGCCGGGCACGGCGCCGCGCCGGCTCACGCAGGATCCTGCCAACGACACGAGCCCGCGCTGGGCGGCTGACGGCCGCGCACTGTACTTTCTCTCGACGCGCTCCGGCAGCAGCCAGCTCTGGCGTCTCTCGCTCGCGGGCGGCGATGCAGTCGCGGTCACGGCGCTGCCGGCGGACGTGGAGTCATTCAGGGTCTCACCCGCGAGCGACCGGATCGTGTTCAGCATGGCGGTGAAGCCCGGGTCGCAGCCGGCCGGTGCGCCAGCCACGCTCGACAAGGCCGGCGGCCAGATCCATGACCGGCTCTTCGTGCGCCACTGGGATACCTGGGCGCAGGGTTCGCGCTCGCACCTGTTCTCGGCGACGCTCGACGCCAACGGCCTCGCCGGCACGCCGGTCGACCTGTCGGGCAGCCTCGACGGCGACGTGCCTTCAAGGCCCTTCGGCGGCGATGAGGAATATGCGATTTCGCCGGATGGCAGGCGTGTCGTGTTCGCGCTGCGCGTGGCGGGCAGGACCGAGGCGTGGTCGACCAATTTCGACTTGTATGAGACCGGCATCGACGGCGGCGCGGCGACGAACCTCACCGCAGCCAACCCCGCCTGGGACACCCAGCCGGTGTTCCTCGCCAACGGCGACCTGGCGTATCTCGCGATGGAGCGGCCTGGCTTCGAATCGGACCGCTTCCATGTCGTCGTGCGCAGCGCAAGGAACGGCAGCGCGAGGCCACTGACCCTCGCGTGGGATCGCTCGGTGGCGCGGCTCGGCGTCACGCGCGACGGCAAGCGGCTGCTCGCGACGGCCGACGACATGGGCCAGCACGCGCTGTTCTCGATCGATGCCGCGAGTGGCGCCGTGCGCAAGCTCGTGGCCCAAGGCCATGTCGAGGCCTATGCGCCCGCCAGCGGCGGCATCGTCTTCAGCTGGTCGAACCTCGGCGCGCCGGCCGACCTCTGGTTGCTGAAGGACGGCGGCAAGCCCGCGCGCCTGACGAGCGCCAACGGCGCGCTGCTCGCGGCGCGCACCCTCGGCGCCTACGAGCAGTTCAGCTTCAGCGGCGCGGACGACCAGGTGGTCTACGGCCATGTGATGAAACCCGCGGGCTTCGAGCCGGGCCGCAGGTACCCCGTCGCCTTCATCGTGCACGGCGGCCCGCAGTCGAGCTTCGCGAATGCGTGGAGCTACCGCTGGAACCCGCAGGCCTATGCCGGGCGCGGCTACGCGGTCGTGTTCATCGATTTCCATGGCTCGACCGGCTATGGGCAGGCGTTCACCGACTCCATCAGTGGCGACTGGGGCGGCAAGCCGCTCGTCGACCTGCAGAAGGGCCTCGCGGCGGCGCTCGCCCGGTACGACTGGCTCGACGGCGATCGCGCCTGCTCACTCGGCGCCTCCTACGGCGGCTACATGCAGAACTGGATCGCGGGTAACTGGCCCGACCGCTTCCGTTGCCTCGTCAACCACGACGGCATCTTCGACAACCGCTCGATGTACTACTCGACCGAGGAACTCTGGTTCCCGGAATGGGAGTTCGGCGGACCGTATTTCGCGCACCCGGAACTGTACGAGAAATGGGACCCGTCACGCTTCGTCGCCCGCTGGCGCACGCCGATGCTGGTGATCCACGGCGGCAGGGACTACCGCGTGCCCGACACGCAGGGCCTGGCGACATTCACGGCGCTACAGCGGCGCGGCATCGAATCGAAACTGCTCTACTTCCCCGACGAGAACCATTGGGTGCTGAAGCCGCAGGACAGCCTGCAGTGGCACGGCGTGGTGCTCGACTGGCTCGATGCGCACTTGAAGGACTAGGCGGCGCTCAGCGGCGACGGTTGTACGGATCGTAACCGCCGCCCTTGCTGTCATCCTCGAGCTTCAGTTCCTTGTCGTCCTCGATCCTGAGCTCGGGCGCTTCGAGGCGCTTCAGGAGACGCGAGGTCGCCTCGAGTGCAAACACGCCGGTCGAGACCGCGAGGTCCCAGACCGCGTTGCCGCGTTCGTCGTGGCGTACCCGGCCCGACGTGCCCTCGCCGGGAGCGGCGGCCGTCGGCTTCGGCGGTGGTGCGGGCGGCGGCGGGACCCTGAGAACGCGCATGCGCTGGGTCGTCTCGTCGAGGCGCTTCACCACCTTCGAGATTGCGCCCCTGAAAGTCATCGCCTGCGGAACCGCTCCAGCGATTCGTCCGGCGGGCCTGCCAGCTGCCGGCCCGCGGCATCGAAGTACCGTTCGCTGCGCGCATAGTCGTCCGCCGAAACCTCGGCGCGGGAATCGAGGAAGGCGAGGCTGCCACCGGGGCGCGAACTGCGGCAGTTCTTGCGGTCGTTGGCGCCGACGAACTTGCCCTCGCCGCGCACCCACAGCATCTCGCAGCCCGAGAGCAGCTTGAGGTCCGACTCCATCAGGCCCTTGAACAGGTCGGGGTGCTGCAGGCCCGCGCGCCAGCGCGCCGGGTCGGACAGCAGGTAGCTCGCCTGCACGATGTGCTTGTCGATCACCTCGAAGGCGACCACGCGTTGCGAGACGACCCGGCGCCCGTCCTGCAGGCCCGACTCCTCCGCCAGGAACACGTTGTCGCTGATGAACGGCGCATAGATCGGCACGAAGGCGATCGTCGCGTCGCCATCCTCGAAGGTACCGGGCAACCAGCCGGCGAGCTCCGACAGTTCGGCCTTGCGCAGGTCAGCCGTGCTCGAGCAAGCCGCGAGGATGAGCAGCGCACAGAGCGTGATTGCCCGTTCAACCATAGTAAACCCGCCATTCCGCCCGGTAGCCGAGCCCGAGGGTGATGATACGCTCCAGCAATTCGTCATAGGCAATGCCGGCCGCGAGCGCCGACTGCGCGAAATCCTCCTCGGCCGCGAGGTTCGGGTTGGCGTTCGCCTCGAGGACGAAAATGCGCCCGTCGGGCGCCAGGCGAAAATCCATGCGGGCATAGCCCGAAAGGCCCAGCGCCCGATAGATGCGGCGCGACAGCGCATCGAGGCGCGTGACGATCTCGCGCGGCAGTTCATCGGCGGCGCGCGTCGTGATGCCGTACTTCTTCTGGTAGCGGCGATCCCATTTCACCTTGCGCGTCGCGATCGCGGGCAGCGAGTCGGGCATCGAGCCGAAAACCATTTCCCACACCGGCAGGCGCGTCAGCCGGTCGTTGCCCAGCATGCCGACATAGAGCTCCTGGCCTTCGATGTACTCCTCGATCAGCGCATCGGAGCCGATCTGTTCGTGCACGAAGCCGACGCGCTCGCGCAACTTCGCTTCGTCCTCGACGACCGAGGCCTGCGCGATCCCGAGCGAGGCGTCCTCGGTGGTCGACTTCACGAACAACGGGAACCTGAGTTTCTTCGGCAGCTTGAACTTGACGCCCTTGCGGAACACCGCGAACTGCGGGGACGGGATGCGGTGGTACGCGAACAGCTGCTTGCAGATCGACTTGTCGCGCGAGAGCAGCAGGCCGCGCGGATTGGAGCCCGTGTAGGGCTGGCGCATCAGCTCGAGGAAGGCGACGACGTGCTGGTCGTAAGTGACGATGCCGTCGAACTCCTCGAGCAGGTTGAAGACGACGTCGGGCTGCCAGTCGGTGATGGCGCTGCGCAGTTCGGTCAGCGTATCGAGCACGCCAACGCAGCGCACTTCATGGCCGCGCCGCTTCAGTGTCGATATGACATCGAATTCTGTGCGCCATTCTTCGATTTCCTTTTCGGTCCGGCCCTCGAGGCTGTCGGGCGGGACCAGGGTCGCGTGGACGACGACCAGGGCCTTCAGCTTCTTCATAGCCTCAGCTGCGGACTCGCGCCGTCCGCGTAGAGGCGCGCCAGGCGCGACAGGACCCAGCGCGCATTGCGCAGCGCGTCACGCCTGCTGCCGCGCGGATAGAGCCTGAGCTGCTCGCTGCGTTCGATGATCATGCGGAGGATCTGGAAGGCACTATAGCGCGGGACCGCCTGCTCCCGCACCACCGCATCGACCAGCTCGCGCCGCGCGGTGCGGATCAGCGTGCTGGCGCGCGGCGTGGCGCGCCGGGTCCGGTTCGGCGTGAAGACCTTCGAAAGCATCACGTCGACGAGGCCGCGGCGGTACTGGCGATAGCGCTCGATCTTCTCCTCGTAGTGCTCGCCGAGCGTGCGGGTGAGCGAGTCGATCGGCTCGACGCGCGTGCGCTTGCGCACGAGGGCGCTGCGGCCACGCACGCCGGCCATCAGTTCATCGACCAGCTCGAGCTTCTGGAAGGCCGGCCAATCGGCGTAACCGCGCCGCCACGAAGAGTTCGGCGTCAGCCATACCGCGAAGGTCTCGGCGAAGTCCTCGGTCGGGTGCGACTGTGCATACCAGTCGCCGAGGTGCTGCACGTAGCGCCGGCTGCCGGGCCGCGCCCGGTAGCGATCGGGATAGGGCAGCGAGGCAGGCCCGAAGGTCTCGCGCCAGCGCTTGCGGCGGCGGAGCCGGAACGCGGTGTCGATCGCATGCCCCGCCTCGTGCCGCAGGATGCGCTTGAGCCATTGCGCATTGCCGCCCTCGACCTGTTTCATCATCGTGCGCTCGAGGCGCTCGAGCCGCGGATGCGCGAGGTAGAAGGGAATCGAAATGCCGGGCACGCCGTCCGGGGAAAACCATTCCTCGCCGATCCAGGCGTGCGGACGGAAGCTGATGCCGCGGCGCTCGAGGTCGCGGTAGAGCCCGCGCAGCTGCCGCGCCAGCGGGGTCCTTTCGAGCTTGAGCTTCAAGTCGCAAAAGCGCATCGAGAGCAGTTGCTCGTCGGCCAGCCGCGCCCAGGACGCCCGCGCCCGCGCGCGCTTCGCCCCACGGGCACGGCGGGCGGTGGCAACGGGGCGGAGCAGCGGAATCGGCATGAAAACAGCGGCCTCTCGCGCCGCCGGGGGGCGGCGAGTCGGATCGGGGCGGGACGGCCAGAGGATAGCAGACACGGCGGGCCGCGGCCGCAGTCCCTGCTACCCCGCCATTCCCTCCATGGCCCGCGCGAGCAGGCGATCGGCGAAGTCGGTGATGAGGTCGCCGGCCGCGAGGCTCGCGCGCCAGGCTGCGGGGAGCGCCGCGGCGCCGTAGTGGGCGCCGGCGAGCTGGCCGAAGACCGCGGTGAGGGCATCGGAGTCGCGGCCCCGGTTGGCGCACAGCAGCAGCCCTTCCCGCAGCGTCGCGGTGGAGTCGAACGCGCCGAGTGCGAGGGCCAGCACATCGAGCACGGTGAACTTCGTCGCGGCCCCGGCCGGCCCCTGGCGATACCCGCCCGCCGCGATCGCGGCGAGCTCCGGGCGCAGCGTGCCGTCGCGGCCATGCCGGCTGACCGCCTGCAGGATCGCCGGCTTGTCGCGGCCCGAGAGCGCGGCGTGCAGCGCCGTGGCGAGCAGGCGGCAGGCATCCACGGCCAGCGGCGCCTGGCAGGTGGTGCGCGCCGCGTCCGCCGCGCGCTCCGGCGCGGCGGCGGCGTCATTGAAAAAATACATCACGACCGGGGCCACGCGAACCAGCACCTCGGGATCTAGCTGCGCGGGATCGTGCGAGCCCGGGAAGCGCTGCCGGCGCCAGCGGGCCGCGCCGAGCGCGCGCGTGACACTGGCGGTGATGCCGACGCATTGGCCGGTCGCGGAGAGATAGCCCTCGCGCTGCCAGCGCGCAAAGCGCTCCATCTGGTCCATGGGGTCGAAGGCGTCGCGCGCCAGCAGGCTGTCGGCGACGCACAGCGCCATCGCCGTGTCGTCGGTCCACGCACCGCGCGGCAGGTCGAACGGCCCGCCGCCCAGCAGGTCGCCGACCGGCGTGAAGCTCCCCGGCTTGCGGAACTGGGTCGCCGCGGCGAGCGCATCGCCGACTGCAAGCCCCAGCAGCGCGCCGGTGAATCGGCCGCGCAACGCGTGGGTCGCCGCCATGGCGTCGTCGTCGAGCGTCGGATCGAGGGGCGCCGGCCAGCGATAAACGTAGTCGCGCTGCTCGGGCGTCTCGGGACTCGAAGGCCAGCTGCG
>CAZRLI010000037.1:0-10385 GCA_964600535.1 uncultured Steroidobacteraceae bacterium
GCGCTGCTGGTTCACCTTGATCGGGAACACCGCGGCATACGAATTGCCGTAGTCGTTCTCGGCGATCGCCTGGGCGAAGGCGTCGGCGAGGTGGCGCAGCCGATGGGCGAGGATGTCCGAGAAGCGCACCACGACGGGGGTCGTGAGATCGCGGGCCTTGAGTCCCTGCACGACCTCGTACAGGTCGATCTCGCGGGCGGCGGTCGTGTCGGGCCGAACGACCACATGGCCGGCGTCATTGATGCCGAAATAACCCTTGCCCCACGCACCGACCTGGTAGAGGTCGGCGGAATCCTCGACGGTCCAGGGCTGGCTCAGCCCGGGCTTCTCAGCGGCCACGCGGTGCTCCCGGCAAAAGGGCGCGCACGATAGCAAATCACCCGTCGTTCGTCGCGACCGGCCGCGACGGGTCACGCACCCACTCGCTCCAGGAACCGGCGTAGAGGCGCGCCCCGGGGAGGCCCGCATGCTCGAGCGCGAGCAGGTTGTGGCAGGCCGTGACACCCGACCCGCACATCGACACCAGTTCGGTGGCCGGCCGGCCGCCGAGCAGGGCTTCCCACTGCTCATGCAGCGCGGTCACCGCCAGGAAGCGGCCATCGGGCCCGAGGTTCGCGGTGAACGGGCGGTTGCGCGCGCCCGGGACGTGGCCGCCGACGCGATCGATTGTCTCGTTCTGGCCGGCGAACCGGTCGGCGCCGCGCGCGTCGACGAGCTGGATGGCGCCGGATGCGCGCAGGCTCACCACCTCGGCGGTATCGATCGAGCGATCGGCCTGCAGCCGCGGGACATAGAGGCGCGGGTCGCGGCGGCGCACGTGCGTCTCGACGGCCTGGCCGGCGGCCAGCCATGCCGCATAGCCGCCGTTCAGCACGGCGACCGCCTCGTGCCCGAGCCAGCGCAGCAGCCACCAGGCGCGCGCGGCATAGGCGCCCGGCCCGCCGTCGTAGGCAAAGACCTGGACGTTGGCATTGATGCCCCAGCGGCCGAAGGTGAGCGCGAGGCGCTCCGGGTCGGGTAGCGGGTGCCGGCCGGTGGCCGGGCCCACGGGACCGGAGAGGTCGCGGTCGAGGTGCGCGTACTGCGCCCCCGGGATATGGCCCGCCGCGTAGGCGGCGGCCCCGGCGTCCGGCGCCGCGAGCTCGAAGCGGCAGTCCAGGATCACGACCTCGGGGCGGCCAAGCAGCGCACCGAGCTGGGAGACATCGATGAGGGTCGAATACATGCGACAATTCTCGACTGAATTGGCGGCCACTACAATTCGGGCATGATCGACGTCTACTGGGGCAGCGGCAGCCCATACTCGTGGCGGGTGCTGCTCGCGCTCGAGCACAAGGGGCTCGAGTATCGCAGCCACCTGCTGCAGTTTTCACTGCAGGAGCACAAGGCGCCGCACATCGTGGCGATGAACCCGCGCGGCCGGCTGCCGATCCTCAAGCACGACGACTACGTCGTGTTCGAGTCGGTCGCGGTGCTCTACTACCTCGACCTCAAGTATCCCGAGCCGCCGCTCTTCGGGCGCACCGCCGAGGAGGCCGGCGTCATCATGCGGGTCATCTGCGAGTTCGAGGCGTACGCCGAGGACCACCTGATGAAGATCGTGCACGCGCTGTTCGAGCGTGGCCTCGACGAGCACAACATCGGCGAGCTCACCCGCTCGATGCTCGCGGTGGCGAGCGAGGCGCGCACCATCGAGGGGCGGCTCTCGAAGGGCGACTGGATCGTCGGCGATTCGTATTCGGCGGCCGACATGGTCGTCTACCCTGCCATCCAGGTGCTGCTGCGTGCGCTCAGGAAGCCCGGGGCCGGCGTGCTCGCCTCGCGCTTCCTGCCGGTCGAGGTGAACTACCCGGCGCTCGGCCGCTGGCTCGACCGGGTTGCCGCATTGCCGGGATTCGCGCAGACCTGGCCGCCGCACTGGCGCGAGGCCTGAGCGCGCGAACTGGCCACCGGGTGGCGCGGTTGGTACGCTTCCGCGGATGAACGACAAGGTCTACATCGAATTCCCGGGGCGCATCGTCCTGATCGGCTTCGGCAGCATCGGCCAGGGCGTGCTGCCGCTCATCCTGCGGCACGTCGGCATCCAGCCGGCGCGCATTTCCATCATCACGGCGGATGAGCGCGGCAAGGCCGTCGCCGCCGAGTACGGCGTCAAGTTCGTGCAGGAGGCGCTCACGCGCGAGAACTTCCGCCGCATCCTCGACGTGAACGTCGGGCGCGGGGACTTCGTGCTCAACGTCTCGGTCGACGTTTCGAGCATCGCGCTGATCAAGTACTGCTGGGAACGCGGCGCGATGTACCTCGACACCTGCATCGAGCCCTGGGCCGGCGGCTACACCTCGCCCACGATCACGATCGCCAGGCGCACCAATTACGCGCTGCGCGAGGAGGCGATCGCGCTGAAGCATGGCAATGCGCGCGCGCCGACCGCGGTGATCACGCACGGCGCAAACCCGGGCCTGGTTTCGCATTTCGTCAAGCAGGCACTGCTCAACATCGCGGCCGACCTGGGCGTCGAGGCCGCGCCCGCACGGCGCGCGGACTGGGCGAAGCTCGCGCGCAAGCTCGGGGTCACCACGATCCACATTGCCGAGCGCGACACCCAGGTATCGAGCCGGCCCAAGCGCATCAACGAATTCGTCAACACCTGGTCGGTCGACGGTTTCGTCGGCGAGGGCAGCCAGCCGGCGGAGCTCGGCTGGGGCACGCACGAGCGCAATTTCCCGCGCGACGGCAAGCGCCACGATTTCGGCTGTGGGGCCGCGATCTACCTGATGCAGCCGGGCGCCGCGACCCGCGTGCGCACCTGGACGCCGAAGGCGCAGAACTTCATGGGCTACCTGATCACGCACGGCGAGGCGATTTCGATCGCGGATTACCTGTCGGTGAAGGAGGGCATGGGCATCGATGCCGTCTATCGCCCGACCGTGCACTACGCCTATCACCCGAGCGACGCGGCGGTGCTGTCGGTGCACGAGCTGCAGGGCCGCAACTGGCAGCTGCAGGACGAGACCCGCATCATGATGGACGACATCGTCGGCGGCATCGACGAGCTGGGCGTGCTGATCGCCGGCCACAAGAAGAATGCCTACTGGTACGGCTCGCAGCTCTCGGTCGAGGAAGCGCGCCGGCTCGCGCCCCACAACCAGGCCACGAGCCTGCAGGTCACGGTCTCCTGCCTCGCCGGCATGGTCTGGGCGATGGAGAACCCGAACCGCGGCCTGCTCGAGCCCGACGAACTCGATCACCGCCGCATGCTCGAGATCTGCATGCCCTACCTCGGGCCGGTGGTCGGCGAGTACACGGAGTGGACGCCGCTATCGGACCGCGAGCGCCTCTTCCCGGAGGACATCGACAAGAGCGATCCGTGGCAGTTCAAGAACGTGCGGGTGTTCTGACCGGTGAACGCCGCGGGCCGCGCTGCGGGACGGCGGGCTGGTCACGGGTTGAAGAACGCCCACATCACGTCGTTTGCGGAGATGGCCTGCGACGGTGGTTCGGACGCGCGTGGCTTGGTGCCGCCCGGCCAGGAGTGGCCGCCGCTTTCCGTGACGCACAGTTCCACGCGGCTGCCGCCGCGACACGGCGCGTAGAGGTCGCAATAGGCGCCGGGCTTCTCGAGCACGCGTTGCGCCGCGGCGGGACAACCGTCCAGGCCCACCCACTTCGCGACCGTGGCGGGCACCGAGGTGAAATCGGTCACCACCGAAAGGCGCTGCGAATCGGGGCCTGCGCCACCGTTGAACAGGACATGGGAGTCGTCCTTCGCGTGGATGTGCAGCACCGAGACGGGCTGCGAGGGTGAACAGCGGCGCGTGTTGTCCGTCCCCGCCACCGCCGCGATGGCCTTGAACACGTCGGAGGCCTCGCAGGCCAGGCGGTAGGCCATCAGCGCGCCGTTCGACATGCCGGTGGCGAACACCCGTTGCGGGTCGATATTCCAGCGGCGCGAGACATCCTTCACGACCTCGCGGATGAAGCCGACGTCGTCGACGCCGGCATCGCGCGCATGCCCGCAGCAGTTGCCGGCGTTCCAGGTGGCGAAATTGCCGCGCCGCAAGCGGCTGGTGCCATTTGGAAAGACGGCGATGAATCCCGCGCTGTCCGCCTTCGAGATGAGGCCGTAGCGCCCATCCTGTGCCTGGTAGTCCATGTTGCCGCCGCCACCGTGCAGCGCGACCAGCATCGCGGCGGGTTTCGTTGCGTCGTGGCGCGCCGGCACGTGCACCCGGTAGCGGCGCTCGAGGCCGTCGTGGCGCAGCGTGAACGTGTAGTCGCCCGGGCCGTCGCGGGGCGCCGGGCCAGCCGGCACCGGGGCGGCAATGGCGAGGAGGGTGGCCGCGATGGCTGCGCGCAGGACGGACATTGGGGTCATAACGCTCGAGCTTCGTAATGGATGACGAGGATGGTCCAGCGTCGCCGGCCCTCGGGTGCCTCCACGACGACCTCATCGTCGAGCCGCTTGCCGAGCAGGGCACGGGCGAGCGGCGCGTCCATGCTGATGTATCCGGGCGCGGCGTCGAACTCGTCCGGCCCGACGATGCGCACGCGCAGTTCGCGGCCGTCGTCCGCCTCGAGCGATACCCAGGCGCCAAAGTAGACCCGCGCCGGGTCCGAAGGCGGCCGATCGACGATCACCATGCCCTCGAGTCGCTGGCGCAGGAAGCGCACGCGCCGGTCGATCTCGCGCAGGCGCCGCTTGCCGTAGGTGTACTCGGCGTTTTCCGAGCGATCGCCCTGGGCAGCCGCCTCGGCAACCGCCTGCGTGACCCGCGGTCGCTCGCTGCGCCACAGCTGCTCGAGCTCGGCCCGGAGCCGGGCGTGGCCCTCGGGGGTAATGAAGCGGGAAGCGGGGGCTTCCCGGGGGCGATAGCGGCTCATGGGGCGGGGATTCTCGGGTTTCTTGCGCCAGTTCTCATCCCGGCGGCCGGGCCGGATGGGGGAGTGTGCCCGGCCTCACAGTCTCCTGCGGGGCATCGGGGCTAGCCTAGGCCCCATGTCCGCTCGGTACTACACGCATTTCGTGACCCCGGCCGACGAGGCGCTGCAAGCCCACGAGTGGAGCGGCGTGGTCGAACTCGGCAGGGAACTCGACCAGCGTGGCGGTACCGGCGAACTCGCGCGGCTGCTGGCGCAGAGCTTCGAGCTCGATCGCGAGGACATCAGGATATTGCACTGGGCGAGGCTTCACTAGCTTCATCGAGATCCCCTGGCGGACTTCCTTCCCTTCATTGAAAGTCCGCATACTCCGGCCCCGGTCCACAAGACCGGGGTCTTTTTTTTTGGCACCAACTCCCATCTCCAGCGGGGGAGCGCGATGCGCCGGATCAAGTCGTTCCTGTGGCTCGTTGCGGCGATCGCCCTGCTGGTGGTCGCGTACGCGTGGGCGGGCTACTGGCTCGCGCCGCGGCTGATCAAGGACCAGTTGCCCCGCGCCGTGGCCGCGGCCACCGGCCAGCGCCTGGCGCTCGGTGCGGTCGCGGTGCAGCCCTTTCGCCTGTCAGTCGAGGTCGCGCACATCGCGCTCACGGAACCCGACGGCACGCCGCTCCTCGGCGCGCAGCGGCTCTTCGTCGACGCCGAGCTGGCGTCGATCTGGCGGCGCGGCGTCGTGCTGCGCGCGATCGTGCTCGATGAGCCCGCGGTCAACCTCGTCCTGCGGCCCGACGGCAGCCTGAACCTCGTCGCGGCGCTCACGCCGAAGGGCCCGCGGGCGCCCGCGGGGGAAAAGGGCGGCGCACCCCTCCTCATCAGCATCGGCGACCTGCAGGTGAATCGCGGCGTCATCGACGCCACGGACCGGCGGCGCGCGCGCGCGCTGCATGAGCGCCTCGCGCCGATCAACGTGCGCGTCCAGGATTTCACGACCTCGGCCGGTGGCGAGGGCCGTTTCCATGTCGTCGGCCGCGGTGAGCGCGGGGCCGCGCTGACGCTCGACGGGCGCGTGGCGGTCCGGCCCTTCGTCGTCGACGGCGCACTGACCCTGCAAGGCCTCACCGCGCAGACCGCCTGGCGCATCGCCGGTGAATATGACCGCATCGCGCCGCCGGCGGGGGTGATCGATCTCAAGACCCTGTACCGCATTGCTTCCACCGAAGACGGGGTGCGCGTCAACCTCGACGCACTCTCGCTCGACGCACGCGGCCTTGCCTTGCGGGCCGCCGGTGCGAGCGACGACTGGATCCGCGTGGCCGGGCTGTCGGCGAGCGAGGCGAGCGTGGACGTCGGTGCCTCGCGGGTGCGTGTGCCGGACCTGCGCGTGACGGGCGCGGCCGTCCAGGCGTGGACGGGCGCCGACGGTCAGCTCAATCTCGCCGCGCTCGCCCCGGCACCCGGCCCGGCCGTCGATGCGCCCACGGCGGGCGGTGCGCGCGACCAGGGCTGGCGCATCGAGCTGCCACGGCTGCGGGTCGCCGGGTCCAGCCTGGCTTACGAGGACCGGCGGACCGCCACGCCGGTTTCGGTCCGCCTCGCGCCCCTCGAGCTCGATGTCGACGGATTCGCCACCGATGCGGCGGCCGTGAAGCTGGCGCTGCGCGCGGGGTTCAACGAATCGGGACGGATCGACGTCGCCGGCGACTGGCGGTTCGACGGCCGCAGCGGCGCCTTCGACGTCGACCTGCGGTCGCTCCCGATCGCCTTCGTGCAGCCCTACCTCGATCGCTCGACCGACCTCATGCTCAAGGGCGGGGATGTTTCGGTGAAGGGCAAGCTCGCGCTGCAGCTGCCGGCGGGCGCCGAGGCCAGGGTCGACTTCGACGGTGGCACGACCCTCACCGGCCTGCACAGCGTCGACCGGGCCCTGCAGGAGGACTTCGTGCGTTGCGGTGAACTTGCACTGGCGGGCATCGGCTATCGCTCGTCGCCCGCATCGCTGCGCATACGCGACGTGCTCGCGCGCCGCGCCTATTTCAAGCTGGTGGTGGCCCCCGACCTTTCGACGAACCTCGCGGACGTCCTGTCGCCGCCGCGACTGCGCAAGGGCGGCCAGCCGGCGGCCGCGGCCGCGCCGGCCGGGCCGCAGGCGCCCGCGCGTGCGTCGCCGCGGATGAAGGTGCGCATCGACCGGGTGCGCGTTGTCGACGGCTCGGCAAACTTCGCGGACCTGTCGATCCGCCCGAACTTCGCGACCGGCATCGAACAGCTGGCAGGCAGCATACGCGGCCTCTCGTCGGACCCGGCGTCGCGCGCCAGCGTCGAGCTCGACGGCCAGGTCGATCGCTACGCGCCGGTGGTGATCCGCGGTGAGGTCAATCTCCTCGCGGCCAGCCTCTACACCCGGCTGTCGGCGAGCTTCAGCAACATCGAGATGCCGACCTTCACGCCCTACTCCGGCCGTTTCATGGGCTACAAGATCGAGAAGGGCAAGCTCAACGCGAAGTTCGACTACCTGATCGACCATCGCCGGCTCGATGCGCGGCACAACTTCGTCCTCGACCAGTTCACGCTCGGCGACCGGGTGGACAGCGAAGATGCGGTGCATCTCCCGGTGAAGCTCGCCGTCGCGCTGCTGAAGGACCGCAATGGCGTGATCGACATCGACCTGCCGGTCAGCGGATCGCTCGATGACCCGAGGTTCCGCGTGGGCCCGCTGGTGTGGAAGGCCCTGCGCAACCTGCTGGTGAAGATCGCCACGGCGCCGTTCGCGCTGCTCGGCTCGCTGTTCGGCGCGGGCGAGGAGGTGCGCTTCGTCGATTTCGCCTACGGCAGCGCGCTGCTCGATCCGGCCGCGCGCGAGCGGCTCGCCAATGTCGGCAAGGCGCTCACCGATCGCCCGCAGCTGAAACTGGAAGTGCCGCTCGCCGTGGACGGCGGGCGCGATCGCGCCGCGCTCGCCGACCAGCACTTCGATGCCCTGCTCGGTGGCGCCGCGGTCCGCGCACTGCGCGCGAGCGACCCGGCCGGATACCAGCAGGCGCTCGATGCCGCGTGGCGCACGGTGACGGGCGAGGCGCAGGCACCGCGGCCCGGGCGCGCCAGGGGCGAAGGGCGCGACGCCTGGGTCCTGCGCGGCATCGACGCCGGGGAGGCCGCGCTGCGCGATCGCATCAGCGTGCCGGATGCGGATCTCGCGCTGCTCGCCAAGCAGCGCGCGGACGCGGTGCGCGATGCCCTGATTGCGTCCTCGGGGCTCGATCCGGCGCGGGTCTTCGTGGTGGCCGGCGCGCCGGAGCCGGGTACGACGAACGGAGTGCGCCTCGCGCTCAAGGTCGAATGATCGCCCGTATACTCGGCCAATGCGCTCCGTCATCTTCACCGCCGCGGTCACGGTCCTGACCGCCTGCGCGGCGCCGGTCCCGGCGCCGACCCCTCCTGCTCCCGTCGCCGAAGTCGCGCCCGCCGCGCCACCGCGCCCGGGGGGCCTGCTGCTCTCCGGCTACGAGACGACGATACGGCCGCAGGACGACCTCTACGGGTTCACCGGCGACCGGTGGCTGCGCGATACGGAAATCCCCGCCGACCGCTCGAGCTGGGGCACGTTCGCGAT
Organism: uncultured Steroidobacteraceae bacterium; assembly: GCA_964600535.1. Taxonomy (GTDB): domain Bacteria; phylum Pseudomonadota; class Gammaproteobacteria; order Steroidobacterales; family Steroidobacteraceae; genus CADEFQ01. The sequence continues at coordinate 8,489 of CAZRLI010000037.1, forward strand.
CCTCGATGAGCGCGCCGAAGTCGACGTGCGCGCCATCGCCGAGGAGGCGGCGCAGCGCACCGACGCGGCGCCGGGCTCCGACGTGCAGAAGATCGGTGACCTCTACGCGAGTTTCATGGACGAGCAGGCCATCGACGCCGCCGGCCTGAAGCCGCTCGAGCCGCGCTTCGCGCGCATCCGCGGGATCCTGACGCACGCCGACGTGGTCAGCTTCCTCGGCGAGTCGCAGCGCCTGCTGCAGCGCGTGCCGCTCAACTACTACGTCTCGCAGGATGCAGGCGACGCGACGCGCTACATCGGCGTCCTCGCGCAGGGCGGGCTGTCGATGCCCGATCGCGACTACTACCTCAAGACCGACAAGGCGAATGCGGCCTTCCGCAAGCAGCACCTCGCCTACATCGAGCAGATGCTGCGGCTCGCCGGCGCGAAGAATGCCGCCGCGCGCGCGCAGCGCATCGCGCAGCTCGAGACGGCGATCGCGGCGATCCAGTGGACCAAGGTGCAGAACCGCGATCCGGTCGCGACCTACAACAAGCTGTCGCCCGCGGAACTCGCGAAGCTCGCGCCTGCGCTCGACTGGGCGGCGTTCTTCGCCGCGGCGGGGGTGCCTGCCGCCGCCGTCGACGTCAACCAGCCGACCTTCGTGCGGGCCTTCGCGCAGTTGCTTGCCGGGACCCCGGTGTCGGTCTGGCGCGAGTACTTCTTCTTCCAGCTGCTCGATGTCTCCGCACCCTACCTCGCGGAGCCCTTTGCGACCGCGCACTTCGACTTCCACAGCAAGGCGCTGCAGGGCGTGGAGCAGCAGCCCGAGCGCTGGAAGCGCGGCGCCGCGCTGCTCGACGCGCAGGTCGGGCAGCTCGTCGGCAAGGAATACGTGGCACGGCATTTCAGGCCGCAATCCAAGCTGCGCATCCGGGAACTGGTCGCGAACCTGCTCGCCGCGTTCGACGAGTCGATCGATACGCTCGAGTGGATGAGCCCCGCGACGCGCGCCGCCGCGAAGGCCAAGCTCGCGAAATTCTCGGTGAAGGTCGGCTACCCGGACACGTGGCAGGACTACAGCGCGCTCACCATCGCCCGCGACGACCTGTACGGCAACCTGCAGCGTGGCACCGAATACGCCTTCAACCGCGACCTCGCCCGGCTCGGCGGACCGGTCGACCGCAGCGAATGGCTGCTGACGCCGCAGACCGTCAACGCCTATTACAACCCGGTGATGAACGAGATCGTTTTCCCGGCCGCGATCCTGCAGCCGCCGTACTTCGACGCCACGGTCGACGATGCGGTGAACTACGGTGCCATCGGCGGCGTGATCGGCCACGAGATCAGCCACGGTTTCGACGATTCCGGCCGCCAGTACGACGGGGACGGCAACCTGCGTGACTGGTGGACCGCCGACGACGCGGCACGATTCAAGGCGCTCGCCGACCGGCTGGTCGCGCAGTACGACGCCTATACCGTGCTCGACGGCGAGCACCTGAACGGCCGGTTGACCCTCGGCGAGAACATCGGCGACCTCTCGGGGCTCGCGGTCGCCTGGCGGGCCTACCAGCGCGCGCTCGGCGGCCGGCCGGCGCCGGTGATCGACGGCTACAGCGGCGCGCAGCGCTTCTTCCTCGGCTGGTCGCAGGGCTGGCGCTGGAAGTACCGCGACAACAACCTGCGGATGCGGCTGGTCACCGATCCGCACAGTCCGGCGCAGTTCCGCGTCAATGGCGTCGTGACCAACCTCGATGCGTTCTACGCCGCCTTCGACGTGGACGTGGGCGACAAGCTGTATCGGGCGCCGGCGGATCGTGTGAAAATCTGGTAGCTGGGCCAACCGGACACGGAGCACGTCATGCGCACGCTGAGAATTCTGTTTGCCGCCGTGGTCACCGCCGCGTTGACGGACTGT
>CAZRLI010000038.1:0-10370 GCA_964600535.1 uncultured Steroidobacteraceae bacterium
CGGTCGATGTAGCGCTGCAGGAGCTTGTCCATGCCGATGAGGTCGAACTGGTAGTTCTGCTCGAGCACGCGCGTCGCCGGCTCGGTGAGCGACTGGAAGCTCACCGTGGTCGGATCGATCAGTGCCGCGACATCGGTGAAGCGCACCGTCGAGCGGCCCGCCACGAGCTTCATGTTGCGGGTATCGCGCACCATCGCGTAGCCCGGCACGGCCATGCCGTTCGGCACCCCGCCACCCGGCATCGGCCGGTAGAACTCGGCCGGCACGCCGCCCGGCCGGGCGGAGCTGTAGATCGTGAGTGCGATGCCGCCCGGGTCGGCGGCGGGCGCGGCCGCGGCATTTGCAAGACCCGCGGCAATCAGCAGGGAAACAGCAGCGGTTCGGGGCATCGAAGACTCCTTGGACAGATGCGCTATGGTTCCCGAAAACGTGACACATGTCGCGCTTTCGGGCCGGTTTGACAGAACTGTGAGCAGTACCCGGCGTATGAACGGCTGCGCGGGCAGGATGGGGTCATGGACGCCGCTTCCCAGATGCTCCCGGACGTTCCCCTGACCGAAGCGAGGCCCAAGGGCGCCACCGCCCCAGCAACGCCCGCGGCGGCGCCCGCCCCGGCGATGGACCGCGAATTCATCGAGCGCAACCAGATCGTCGAACGCTACCTCTCCGGGCGCCTGCCGCCGCGTGGCGCGCTCGAGTTCGAACGCTTCTGCGCCAGCCACCCCGAACTGCTCGACACGCTCGGCCTGCCCGCGCGCGTGCATGCGGGCCTGCGCCTGCTCGAGGTGGGTGGCAAGCCCGAGCCTTGGGCGGAAAAGAAGCGCCCCGCCTGGGAGAAGCCGCCGGTGCTGATCGGTTTTGCGCTGCTCGTCGTGGTGCTGCTCATCGTCTCCTCCGTGCTCGCGATGAAGATCGGCGATCGCGGCGCGGCGATCGCGGCGCTCGAGAAGCGCATTGCCGAGCAGCCGCTCTCCCCGGCCACCTCGACCCGCCTGATCAAGCTCGTGCCCGCGCGCGGCGGTCCGACCCGCAATCCGGCGGTCATCGTCGGTGGCGGCCCGGTGCAGTTCGCCGACATCAAGATCGACCTCGCCTGGTCCAAGTACTCGAACTTCCGCATCACGATCGACCGGGAGGACCAGGGTCGCGTCGCGGTGCTGCACAACATCGCCAAGGATTCCAACGGCCACGTGCGCCTCGCGCTCAACTCGTCGGCCCTCGGCCCCGGCAACTATGACCTCACGATCCAGGGGCTCACCTGGAAAGGCGAGCCGGTCGCCCAGGCCTGGGCGACGATCGGCATTCAGCGCTGAAGCACGACCTTCTCGATCAGGTGCGGCGCGGACGCCCGCGGGTCAGGCACCTGGCCTCGCGGCACGCGGTCGATGCCGATCGCGTACAGCGTCAATGACCCGTCCGTGGCGAAGTGCATCCGCAGCCACTGCTTGTAGTCCTCGATCCGTAGCGAGGAAAACGCTTCGTTCGCGTGGCGCCCGAACAGCTGCACCGAAACCAGCAGGTAGAGCCCCATCAGCAGGCCGCCCATCACGCCGCCGCAGGCGAAGACAATCGCGCCGGTCACCAGCAGTTGCGCGATGCCGCCGAACTCCAGTCCGAGCAGCTGTGTCGTGAAGCGGGCCGCCAGCCATGCGAGCACGAGCGCCGCAAGGAGATGTGCGATCGCATGGCACACCCCGCCGATGACCCGATACCAGCGCTCGTGGGTGTCCGTGAAGAACACGAAGGTCGCAACGACCGCGAGCAGCCACAGGCCGTTGACGGGATCGCGCAACGCGGCGCCGAGGCTCGCGGCCACCGTGGCACCGAGGCTCGCCAGATCGGCTTGCCCGAGGCTCGCCGAGGCAAACCACGCCGACAGCGCGTACAGCAGCGCCGGCAGGACGAGGCTGCGCGGGTTGAGCCAGGGGAATGCGAGGTTGCGCCACGCGAGGCGCCGCGACGTCGCACGATCGGGATAGACAGCGCGCTCGACGAAACCCTCCTTGAGGTCCCGCGCGCGGGGCGCGTGGGTCGGGTGCAGGAATGCGCCACCGCCACCAGAGACGATCTTCTGCACGCCCGCGGCGTTCTCGTGCCGCCGATAGTGGTGCCAGTCGCCGGTCACGAAGGCGCGAACCGGTCGCCCGAGGATCTCGCGCTCGAGCGCGCGCAACACGCCGCCGCCATAGGTGCGGTGCGCGGGATAGGATTCTTCGAGGAGCCATTGCGGCTCGGGCACGCAGAGCACCACCTGTGCCGTGCTGTCCATCGTTGCCGCAACGCCCTTCAAGTACTGGACCTGCGGCTCGTCGAGCTCGGCGCCGAGTTGCAGGTCGATGGCGACGAGCCACCAGGGTGCCGGCAGCTTCAAGGCGAAATAGCTGCGCGTCTGCTGCGTGCGGCAGCCGGCGAAGCCGCGCTCGGGCCGGCAGAAGCTGCGCGAGAACGCCACGAGGCTGTCGAACCAGTCGTGATTGCCGGGTACCGCGAAGAGATCGGGTCGCGTGCCATGGGCCTCGAAAGCCGCCCGGTAGGGCCACTCGGTCCGCCACGCGTAGGCGTCGCGCGACGGCCATGGGTAGACTTCGTCTCCGCCGAATACCAGCACGCGGCCGCCGCGCGTAACCTCCGCGTCCCCGCCCGACTTGCCCGCCACCTCGAGCACCGGTCGCGCCAGGGCATCCGCAATCGCGTGAGTCGGGTTCCAGCCGTCTCCGGTGTCGGCGACATAGTCGAGCCACACGCCGTCGGCACCTGCCGGGTAGTCGAAGTGCCCCTGGGGCTGGCTCGCGAGCGCCTCGATGAGGCGCGCATCGGAGCGGCGGCCGAAGACATTGGCCGTGGCCATGTGCATCGCCGTCTGTGCGAGCACCGGCGGATCGAACCAGCCGACCATCCTCGCCGGCTTGCGCCGCGGTTCCATCAACCACCCCGCAGGGTGAGGATTGGCGACTGCCTCACGACCGTGCGCGTCGCCAACCAGCCGCCCCCCGCGACCAGCACGGCCCCCGACACGAGGCCCCAGAGCCAGACGCGGGCATCGAAGCCATACGGGACATCGAGGACATGGCGCGCGACAAAATACCCCGCGATGCTCGCACCGAGCGCGGCGAGCAGCCCCGCGAGCAGCCCGAGCGTGGCGAACTCCGCCAGCACCCCGGCGCGCACGGTGTGACGGCTCGCGCCCAGGGTGCGCAGCATCGCGCTCTCGAAGCGGCGCTCATCGCGGCTCGCCTGTACGGCTGCGAGCAGCACGGTGAAGCCCGCCAGCAGGGTGAAGATGAATACGCTCTGCACCGCGATGGCGGCCTTGTCGATGACGCCGCGCACCTGCGCGAGGATGCTGTCGAGATCGAACACCGAAACGCCCGGATAGCGCCTGACGAGCTGCGCAATCGGCCGCGGCACGCCGGGCGGGAAGTAGGCGCTCGTCATCCAGGTGCCCGCGGTCGCGTCCAGCAGGCCCGGCGGGAACACGAGGAAGAAGTTCGGCTGGAAACTGTCCCACTTCACTTCGCGGACGCTCGCGACCGCCACCGTGAACGACTCCCCGGCAACGTCGAAGGTGAGGCGGTCGCCGAGCTTGAGCCCGATCGAGTCGCGATACTCCGTCGAAATCGACACCAGAGGCCGGCCCGCATCCTCCTTGCGCCACCACTGGCCGGCGACGATCTTGTTGTCTGCGCCGAGCTCCGCGGACCACGTGAGATTCTGCTCGCGGCCGGCGAATCCCTCACCGTCCTCCTTCGCAAAGGCGAAGCCCTCGATCGGGCGATCGTTGATCGCGGTCATGCGACCGCGAATCATCGGCAGGGCGCGCGAGACTTCGGCATGGGCATCGTGCAGGTACCCGAGGAAGGCCGCGCGCTCATCCGGCGGGATATTGATGAAGAAGAAGTTGGGCACGTCATCCGGCAGGCTGCGGCGCCAGTCCTCGAGCAGGTCGTGTCGCACCAGTGCCAGCAGCAGCAGCACCATGATACCGAGGCCGAAGGCCACGACCTGCACGACGCTTTCGGCGCGGCGGCGTGCGAGGTTCGCGATGCCATAGCGCCATGCGACCCCGACCGCGCCGCGCGCGGCCCCGGCGAACCGCACCAGCAGCGCGCCGCATAGCGCGAGCACCGCGAGGAACAGGGCAATGCCCCCGACGAAGGCGATCATCAGCACGGGATCGCGCACCACCCAGTAGATGAGGCCGGTGATCGCCCCCGCCGCGGGCCAGAAAGCGAGCCAGATGGCCAGCGGCGGTGGCCCGACATCCCGGCGCAGCACGCGAATCGCCGGCACGCGCGACAGTTGCAGCAATGGCGGCAGCGCAAAGCCCGCCAGCACCGCGATCGCCGTGACCACCGCGAGCGCGATCGGCAGCAGGCTCGGCGGCGGCAGCGTGGCCACGGCCAGCAAGCCCCGCAATGCGTAGACGAGCCACGCCTGCGCGAGGAACCCCAGCGCCGCGCCAAAGCCCGCGGCGATGAGCGCGATCAAGCTCAGCTGCGCGAGGCTCACGGTGAGCGTGAAAGCGCGTGTCGCGCCCAGCGTCTTCATCAGGGCGACCGCGTCGAGGTGGCGCTGCACATAGCGGCGGGCCGCCATCGCCACCGCGATCGAACAGAGGAGCACGCTGACGAGGCTGGCGAGGGAGAGGAAACGGCCCGCACGGTCGATCGCGCTCTTCACCTGCGGACTCGATTCGGTGATGTCGAGCAGGCGTTCACCGCGCTGCTTGTGCGAACCGAGCCACGACTTGAAGGCCTCGACCGCATCGCGCTCGCCGGCAAACAGCGCGGCGTAGCGCGCGCGACTGCCCGGCTGGATCAGCCCGGTCGCGGCGAGGTCGTCCGCATTCATCAGGAGCGAGGGCGCCAGCTCGGCGAATGACGACCCCTGGTCGGGCCGCGTGATGAGCGCACGGCTCACCCGCAGCGTCGAGGACCCGATCGACACCTCGTCGCCTACCGCGGCGCCGATCGTCGCGAGCAGGCGGCTCTCCGCCCACACTTCCCCGCGCGCGGGAATGCCTTTGGCCGTCGTGGCAGGCCCGAAAGCCACCGACGCCACGGTCACCACACCGCGCAAGGGATAGCCCGCGCCCACTGCACGGATCGAGGTGAGCTGCGACGCATCGCCGTGGAACACCACCGACAGCGTGCCGACGCTGGTGGCGGTCGCCAGGCCGCGGCGCTGCGCTTCACCGAGGTAGGTGGGCGCGAGGGGCGACGGCGACTCCAGCCGCAGATCGGCTGCCAGCACTTCGCTGGCCTGCGCATCGACCGCAGCGCTCACCCGGCTGACCACGAAGCCGACCGCGGTGAGTGCCGCCACCGCAATCGTCAGCGCGAGCAACAGCACGCCGAGCTCGCCCGAGCGCCATTCACGCGACAGGGTACGAAGGGCGATCGATAGTGCGCGCATCGTGCCGGCCTTCAGGCGAGACGCCCGGCGTCCATGTGCAGCGCCCGACCGCAGCGGCCGGCCAGGTCGCGGTCGTGCGTGACCAGCACGACTGTCGTGCCCAGGTCGCGGTTGAGTTCGAAGAGCAGGTCACAGACACGCGCCCCGGTGGCAGCGTCCAGGTTGCCGGTCGGCTCGTCGGCGAACAGCACCGCCGGGCGCGTCACAAAGCCGCGTGCGAGGGCCACGCGCTGCTGCTCGCCGCCCGATAGCTGCCGTGGATAGTGGCCGGTCCGCGCGCGCAGCCCCACCCGCTCGAGTGCCTGCGCCGCCAGTGCCCGCGCGTCGCGCCGCCCGGCCAGCTCGAGCGGCAACATCACATTCTCGAGCGCCGTGAGAGCGGGCACGAGATGGAAGGCCTGGAACACGAAACCCACGCGCTCCGCACGCAGGCGCGCGCGACCATCCTCGTCGAGCGCGGCGAGGTCCTCACCGGCCAGCAGCACGCGACCCGAGGTCGGCACGTCGAGGCCGGCGAGCAGTGCCAGCAACGTGGATTTTCCGGCGCCAGATGGCCCGACGATCGCGACGGATTCGCCCGCGGCGATCTCGAGCGACACCTCCCGCACGATGGTCAGCGGCCCTTCCGGGCTGGTAACCTCCTTGGTGATGCTTTCGGCTTTCAGGACGCTCATTCTGCTGTGCTTGCTCGTGGTGCCCGCCGCTGCGGGCGCCACCGACCGCACGATACTCGTGTTCGGCGACAGCATCAGCGCGGGTTATGGGCTGAAGGCGGAGGAAGGCTGGGTGGCCCTACTCCAGAAGCGTATTGCCGCCCAAGGTTACGGGTACCGCGTGGTGAATGCCAGCGTCAGCGGTGAGACGACGAGCGGTGGGAGCGTGCGACTGCCGCGCGCGCTGGGGCTGCACAAGCCGCAGGTACTGGTGCTCGAACTCGGCGCCAATGACGGCCTGCGCGGACTGCCGCTTGATGTATCGCGGCGCAGCCTTGCGTCCATGATCGAAGCCGCGCAGGCGAGCGGCGCCGAGGTACTGCTGCTCGGCATGCGCATCCCGCCCAACTATGGACTGCGGTACACCCAGAGCTTCACGCGCATGTATGCCGAGCTCGCGAAGGAATACGACGTGCCGCTCGTGCCGTTCTTCATGGAGAAGGTCGCACTCGATCGCGCGATGATGCAGGAAGACGGCCTGCACCCGACCGCCGCGGCGCAGCCGCTGCTGCTCGACACAGCGTGGCCGGCGCTGCGCAAGCTGTTGGGGAGCTGAAGGGACAAGCGTGGACAAGTACTGGCTCAAGTCATACCCGCGGGACGTCCCGGCGACGATCGACCCCGACGAATACGGCTCCCTCAAGGAGCTCGCCGAGGTGAGCTGCGCAAAATACGCCGATCGCGACGCCTACGTGATGATGGATCGCGCGATGACCTACGGCGAGCTCGAACGCGAATCAGCTGCCTTTGCAGCCTGGCTGCAGCAGCGCGCCCAGGCGCGCCCGGGCGACCGCATCGCCATCATGCTGCCGAATGTCCTGCAGTTCCCGGTCGCGATGTTCGGCGCGATCCGGGCGGGCCTCACCGTCGTGAACGTGAACCCGCTTTACACGGCGCCAGAGCTCGAACACCAGGTGAACGACGCCGGCGCCGAGATCATCGTCGTGCTGGAGAACTTCGCGCACGTCGTCGAGCACGCACTGCCGAAGACATCGCTCAAGACAGTGATCGTCACGTCCGTCGGCGGCATGCTCGGCGTGGTCAAGGGCACGATCGTCGATTTTGTCGTGCGTCGCATCCACAAGAAGGTGCCGGCGTGGCGGATACCGGGTGCACTGGATTTCGGCAGCGTCGTCGCCGAAGGTCGTGGCCTCGGCCTGCAACCGGTGAAGGTCGGCCCGGAGGACATTGCATTCCTGCAGTACACGGGGGGCACCACCGGGGTATCCAAGGGAGCCGTGCTCACGCATCGGAACATGGTGGCGAACGTGCTGCAGGGACGCGCGTGGTTCGGCGCCAGCATGCCGGAGCGTGCCACCTATGTGATTGCGCTGCCCCTGTACCACATCTTCTCCCTGACGGCGAACGCGCTGATGTTCATGCTGCTCGGCGCGCGCGGCATCCTCGTCTTGGATCCGCGCGACTTCAAGGGGTTCGTCGCGCTGCTGGCCAAGTACCCGCCCAATCTCTTCATGGGCGTCAACACGATGTTCAATGCCCTGCTACATACGCCCGGCTTCGACAAGCTCGATCACAGCAAGCTCTTTGGAACCGTGGGCGGCGGCATGGCCGTGCAGGCGGCCGTGGCCGAGAAATGGCAGGCTGCGACCGGTTGCGTGCTGAGCCAGGGCTGGGGGCTGACCGAGACGTCGCCGATAGCGACCATGAATCCGATCGGCGCCGGCAAGTTCAATGGTTCGATCGGCTTGCCAGTGTCCTCGACCGAATTGTCGATCCGCGACGACGCGGGCAATGCCCTGCCGATCGGCAGCATTGGCGAGCTCTGCGTGCGAGGCCCGCAGGTCATGCGCGGCTACTGGAATCGGCCGGAGGAGACGGAGAACGTGATGCTGCCTGACGGGTGGCTGCGCACCGGCGACATTGGCCGTATGGATGAAGCGGGCTTTGCCTACATCGAGGATCGCAAGAAGGACATGATCCTCGTGTCCGGATTCAATGTGTACCCGAACGAGGTCGAAGGCGTTGCCGTCACGCATCCCGGGATACTGGAAGCTGCGGCCGTGGCGAAGGCGGATGAGCGCGCCGGCGAAGTAGTAGCGCTATTCGTCGTTCGCAAGGATCCGGCACTGACCGAGGCTGACGTCATCGCCCACATGCGGGAATCGCTCACCGGCTACAAGGTTCCGAAGTTTGTCTACTTCCGAGACTCCCTGCCGAAATCGAATGTCGGGAAAATCATTCGACGGTCACTGAGGGATGAGTTGAGGGGCTAGGGGCGCGTTGCGCGATGATCTCGCCCTAGAGGAATATGCTCCGAAAAAGCGAAGACATGAATTCCAGCACGTGCAACGTCTCTCGCAGAACGCCGGCTGAGGCCTGCCCTTCTGGCCTCCAGCCAGTCATTGACAGTGCTCACAAGTATCTCTCCTTGGGCGTTCGCGAACTCTCGAAATTCACGCAGCCTTCGGCGCGGCAAGTCTTGCACTTGCGCTGAGCGCTCGATCAAGCGCGAGTGCTGCTTCTCGTCCCTCACGTTGTTATTAACGGTAGTGAGCAATCGCCCGAGCGAGTGGCATACGTGCTCCGCAAGAACAGGATCTAGGTGTGCAATTGTTGCGTATCGTCCTGTAGGACAGTAGCGGCCGCCTTTGGTCCTCCTCAAGAGCTTTAGGCGTGTCATGGCAGCGAAAGTGTCGGCGATGGAAATATTCCCGTCTTCATCGCGAATGAGCTCGGCAATGGAGGGGCGGCCATTTCGCAGAGAGAGCGCGCGAGGCTTCCCCTGAGACGTCAAGTAGGCGCGTTTGTGATGCCACGTATGTAACGCGCTCGCGACCACGATCGACATCCTTGGATTGTCCGCGCCACTTGCCTGAATTTGGTCGGTGGCCGCGGCCAGCGCGACTTTGGATATCGCCACCACTTGTTGCTTTGAAATCCCGGACCTGAGCATGACAAGAAAGACGGCGTGCAAAATGCCGCGAAAGTATTCACCAACACCTATGCGGAGCTTGCCCATAGCAATTGCCTCTCTTGTGATCTAATGCTGCGTCGTACTGACTTCTCTAGTGCGTTTTTTCCACTTTCGCCACTCCTCCAGACACTACGAATGCAACACGCACTCCCTTGGACCGGCGTCGGCCATTCGCCGGCCCATCAACTATCGAGCTTCTCTTTAATGCCAAGAGGGCGGCGCTTGCGCCACGCACAACATCGTCTACGCGCTGGCGAATCGCCTTTTGCTCGAGTTCGTCCCGCGCCGGAATGCATACGAACTGTACGGATTGCGTCGCAGACTTGATGGGTGTTGCGCTCATGAATTCAGCCAGTACACCAAGTACTTCGAGTTGATCGCCCAAGGCCAGTCGGCGCCTATCATTCTTGGATCTTCCATTTCTCAGAAGCTCAATCCGATCGCTCTTGATGCTCACTCGCCCTTGGCGCTCAAGTTCAGCCGCCATTGCACGAGCAGGGACGTCTCTTCCGTAGGTGCGGACCAGATGCTCAAATGTTGCGCCGCTCCCGGAAACTTTCAGTGCCCTAGGCCTGCCGGCGGCAGTGCGGAAGCGCTTGTCGGTGAGCCAGCCTTCCACAACCCGGGTTGTCTTAGGCCTCGAAGCTCGAAGCTGCTCGCTATCAAGATCGCGGATGACCAATAGCTTTCTTACTTCGGATCTACTTAATCCCGTGGAGGCAGCGATCTGAGACTGATTTACTCGGCCATTTCTTAACCGAGCGACGCGTGCTGCATTTAGGACGAGAACTTTCCGAGCTGCTACTGATATTTGATCGCAGGTCACTCCAAAGTGAAGCAGAAGCGGCATCAACGATTCGAGTAGCTGAATTGCCACTCTCTGTCCCTGCCGGTTCTCTGCGTCTACATGTCTCCGGCGTGCATCCAAGGAGAGCGCCTCCGCTGCGGAACACAGCTTGAGAAGCTGTGCATGCCGAAGCTTGCTCTAAAAGTGTGCCCCGCTCTTATCGCTTCAGCGACCGCGCACACCATTTGTGGCTGCCGCTCCTAGCAGGTCAATTCTGTTTCTACGCGAAATTTCTAGTTTTGACCGTTGACTTATTTGACAAGTCGGTAGGCTTCGCCAACCAGGTCCTGGGAGGATGGAACTAGGGATATTCGCAAAGAGACGCCCAAGCGAGCCTGTGAATAATCGGCTATTTGGGCGGCACCGTTCGGCCACGCACGCTTCTATGGATACCTTGACAGCTCCTCAGACGAGCCGAAGCCGCATTCGGTTTAGCAGGCGATCCCGCTTAGAGACTTCC